>JANOLY010000206.1:0-2862 GCA_031420055.1 Burkholderiales bacterium
GCCATGGCGCTGTCGTCCTTGTCGGTCATCGTCAACTCGGCACTGCTCAAGCGCGCCAAGCTCGAGCGCGACGCAGTGCTTTGATTTACCCGCTTACAGGTTTACCACAGGAGAGAAAAATGAACCATGACCATTCCCCGCTTCGCACAGGGTTCGCGCTGGCCATCACCGTCGGAATGTTCTATGCCCTGTGCGCGCTGGTCTGGGCGCTGGCGCCCGGCCCGTTCCTCGGTTTCATGAACAACCTGTTCCACGGCATGGAATTCAGCAGCATGGTCAAGCCGCAGCCATTCGCGTGGGCGGGGTTCTTGACGGCTCTGTTCGTGCTCAGCATGTGGGCTTTGCTTGCCGGGGTGTTCTTCGCCTGGTTGCGCAACCGCCTGACGCGTTGATTCCCCTTTTCAATCTCTGGAGAAACACATGAATCACGACCATTCGCAGAACGGCTCCGAACCGAAAGGTTTCTGGGGTTCCCGCTACGCCATCGGCCTGCTCGTCATGGGTGCTGTTGCCGCGTACTTTTTGCTTACCGAGCACCGTGCCCATTTCTTCGCCGCGCTGCCGTTCCTGTTGCTGCTGGCCTGCCCGCTGATGCACGTCTTCATGCATCGCGGCCACGGTGGCCATGGTGGACACGCAGGCCATGCGGACGCCGAGCAAAGCCCGCCCACAGCGGAGGCGCCGAAAGCCAACAAGTTCGGAGAACAGCCATGACCAACGATGCCCCCGCGTACGGATTATGGATGCTGGTTATCTTCAACTCGGCCATCTTCCTGATATTCGCGTTCAGCTTCTTCAAGCCCCAGACCGCGCGCGACTGGC
The DNA here is from genome assembly GCA_031420055.1 of Burkholderiales bacterium. Taxonomy (GTDB): domain Bacteria; phylum Pseudomonadota; class Gammaproteobacteria; order Burkholderiales; family Burkholderiaceae_C; genus Rubrivivax. The sequence goes on from JANOLY010000206.1 coordinate 823, forward strand.
GCACCTTCAGCGCATTCGGCGCCTTCGTCGTCGCGCTGTTTGTCGAGATGTACGGCTTCCCGCTGAGCATCTATTTGATGTCCGGCTGGTTGCAGACCAAGTACCCGAATCTCGACCTGCTGTCGCACAACTCGGGTCATCTGTGGTCTACGCTGCTGGGCGAGAAGGGCGATCCCCACTTTGGCGCGCTGCACATCGCGAGCTACGTTTTCCTGGGCTTTGGCTTCTATCTGCTGTCCAGCGCCTGGAACGTGCTCTACCACGCGCAGCGCCGCAACGAATTGGCCAAGACCGGGCCGTATGCGCGCATTCGTCATCCGCAGTACGTGGCCTTCGTCCTCGTCCTTCTGGGCTTTCTGCTGCAGTGGCCGACGCTGCTGACCCTGGTGATGTTTCCGATCCTGTTGGTCATGTACGCGCGCCTGGCAATCACCGAGGAAGCAGAGATGCGCAAGCGCTTCGGTGCCGAGTTCGACGCCTATGCGGCCCGCACGCCACGCTTCCTGCCGTCGTGGCGGAGCGACACGAAACGGCCTGCGCACTGAGCGCCACGCTCCTCGCAGGAACCACATGAAAACACGCACGATCGAAGTCGGCGAGCTGGTTTCGACCCTGAGCGCAGCGGGCGTCCATCGGCAGCTTTCAACGCTGCCGGGCGTTCATCACGCCGACGTGTGCCCGCACCGGCGCTTCCGACGCGATTCGCGGGCTGATGGACCTGCGCCGCCCATGGCCACCGTCGTTCGCAGCGCCCAGGTGGTGCTGATGAAGAGTGACCCGTACGATGTGGTCGGCGCCATCGAACTCTCTAGCGCCACGCTGCGCAAGATGCACCAGAACCTGTGGTGGGCGGTGGGCCACAACGTGATCGGATTCCCCGTTGCTGCAGGCGTGTTCAACCCCTTCACGCTGTCACCGGAGATCGCCGCGCTGTCGATGTCGGGCAGCTCGGCGGTGGTGGCCATGAACGCGCTGATGCTCAAGCGCACCAAGCTGGCCGACATCAAGCGGGTGGCGTCGCCGCGTGCACCGGTCACCGCCGCGGGCGTTGCTGCTGGAGCGTCGGCATGAGCGACTTCAGCGACCTGCTGCGCGCCGCCGACCTCAACTCGCCGAGCGAGGTTCGGGCTGCGACAGTGCATCGCGGCCTCGACCCGACATCGAATCTCTTGACGCTGTTATTTCGCAGCTTCGACGGCAGTCTCGCGCTGCGCTTGTGGAACGGCTCCACGTTGACTGTCGGCACGAGGGCTGCACAAGGAGGCGAGCCGCTGTTCACCCTGGTGTGCCACCACCCGGGCTTTGTCCGTTCGATGGTCTTTGGACGCGATCCCCTGCGTCTGGCCCAGGCGTATTTCCAGGGCGACATCGACGTCGAGGGCGACTTTTTCGCAGCACTCAACCTGAAGAACCATCTGAACGCCATCCGCCTGTCTTTTGGCGACCGCGTGGGCGCTCTTCTCACCGCCTTTCGACTGCTGGCGCCCAGCGACGCGCAACCGGGCGCCACGAGCCATCGGCCGAGGCTTCATGGCAGCGCCGTCAAGGCTCACTCGAGGACTGAGAACCGAGCCGCGATCTCGTTTCACTACGACGTCTCCAACGAGTTCTATCGCCTGTGGCTCGACGAGGAACGCGTCTACTCCTGCGCCTACTTCACAAGCCCCGACGAGTCGCTGGATCAGGCGCAGCGCAACAAGCTGGAGCACATCTGTCGCAAGCTCCGGTTGAGGCCCGGGGAGCGTTTGCTCGACATCGGCTGCGGCTGGGGCGCACTGGTGTGCTGGGCTGCCCGATACCACGGTGTGCGAGCCCACGGCATCACGCTGAGCCAACAGCAGTTCGAGTATGCGCAACAGCGCATACGCACCGAGGGTTTGCAGGAGCTCGTGACGGTCGAGCGGCGCGACTACCGGGATCTGGTGGGCACTGGCGTCTTCGACAAGGTGTCGAGTGTCGGCATGTTCGAGCATGTCGGCCTGGCCAACTTGCCGGCCTACCTTGCGACGGTGTTGCGGGTTCTGCGCCCGGGTGGGTTGT
>JANOLY010000207.1:0-4524 GCA_031420055.1 Burkholderiales bacterium
GGCTTCGTGGCGCTGCTGGGGGTGATCGCGCTGATGGGCATGATCATGCGCAACTCAGTCATCCTCATCGACCAGATCGAGCAAGACCGCGCCCGCGGCGTGCCGGCCTGGGACGCCATCGTCGAGTCAGCGGTGCGGCGCTTTCGCCCCATCGTGCTGACGGCGGCGGCCGCCGTGCTGGCAATGATCCCGCTGTCGCGCAGCGTGTTCTGGGGCCCGATGGCCGTGGCCATCATGGGCGGGCTCATCGTGGCCACGGCACTGACGCTGTTGGCGCTGCCGGCGATGTATGCGGCGTGGTTTCGCGTCAAGCGCGAAAGCGTGGCGCCCGCCTGATGCTTGCGGTGTGGTTTCGCGTCAAGCGGGGCGGGGTCTGAGCTGACGCTAAAATGCCCGGTTTGCCGCTTGCGGCTCTACCGCCCGCGCGGGTGGCGAAATTGGTAGACGCACCAGGTTTAGGTCCTGACGCCTTCACGGGCGTGCCGGTTCGAGTCCGGCCCCGCGCACCAGGTCACGCAGTCCAGCCCCTACAGCCTTCATAGCCCGAACAAAGACACCATGGCCGTCCAAGTTGAAACCCTAGACAAGCTCGAGCGCCGCATCACCCTGGTGCTGCCTTCAGAAACCATCTCGGGCGAGGTGCAAACGCGGCTCAAGCGTCTGGCCCGCACGGTCAAGGCCGACGGCTTTCGGCCTGGCAAGGTGCCGATGTCGTTGGTGTCGCAACGCTACGGCTACTCGGTGCAGTACGAGGTGGTCAACGACCGCGTCGGCCAGGCCTTTGCCGAGGCCACCGGGCAAGCGCAACTGCGCGTGGCCGGTGCGCCGCGTATCACCCAGAACGAACAGGCCCCCGCGGGCCAGCTGGCCTTTGACGCCACCTTTGAGGTCTACCCCGAGGTGCGCATCGGCGACCTGGCCGCGGCGCAGATCGAGCGTGTCTCCACCGAGGTGACTGAGACCGCCATTGACCGCACGATCGAGATCCTGCGCAAGCAGCGGCGCACCTTCGGCTTGCGTGCGGCGGCCGAGGGCGCTGTCGAAGGTGACCGCGTCACCATCGACTTCGAAGGCAAGATCGACGGTGAACCCTTTGCCGGCGGCCGTGCCGAGGCCTTCCAGTTCATCATCGGCGAGGGCCAGATGCTGGCCCAGTTCGACCAAGCCGTGCGTGGCATGAAGGTCGGCGAAAGCAAGACCTTCCCGCTGCAGTTTCCGGCCGACTACCAGGGCGCAGAAGTGGCTGGCAAGGAAGCCGACTTCATGGTCACCATGAAGAAGTGCGAGGCCGCCAATCTGCCGGCGGTAGACGATGCCTTCGCCAAGGCGCTGGGCATCAAGGAGGCCAACGTCCAAGGCCTGCGCGCTGACGTGAAGAGCAACCTGGAACGCGAAGTGAAGTTCCGCGTGCTCGCCCGCAACAAGGCCGCCGTGATGGAGGCTTTGTCCAAGGCCGCCGAGCTCGACTTGCCCAACGCCCTGGTGGCCAATGAGACCGAGCGGCTCATCGCCGGCGCGCGCGAAGACCTCCAGAAGCGCGGCGTGAAGGAGTACGAGACCGCACCCATCCCGCCCGAGATCTTCAAGCCCCAGGCCGAGCGCCGCGTGCGCCTGGGCCTGGTGGTGGCTGAGCTGGTGCGCAGCAACAACCTGCAGGCCAAGCCGCAGCAGTTGCAGTCGCACATCGAAGAGATGAGCCGCAGCTACGAAAAGCCCGCCGAGGTGATGCGCTGGTACCTGGGCGACAGGCAGCGCATGGCCGAGGTCGAGGCGGTGGTGATCGAGAACAACGTCGCCGAGTTTGTGCTGGGCAAGGCGCAGGTCACCGACAAGGTGCTACCGTTCGACGAGCTGATGTCAGCAGCCTGAAGGAACCCGCATGAGCTTTGAAGAAACGGTCGGTCTGGGCATGGTGCCCATCGTCATCGAACAGTCCGGGCGCGGCGAGCGCGCCTACGACATCTACAGCCGTTTGCTGCGCGAACGCATCGTGTTTCTCGTCGGCCCGGTGAACGACGGCGTGGCCAACCTGGTCGTCGCGCAGTTGCTGTTTCTCGAGAGCGAGAACCCCGACAAGGACATCTTCTTGTATATCAACTCGCCCGGTGGCAGCGTGAGCGCGGGCTTGTCGATCTACGACACCATGAACTTCATCAAGCCCGATGTCTCCACCATGTGCATGGGCATGGCGGCCAGCATGGGCAGCTTCTTGCTCATGGCCGGCGCCAAGGGCAAACGGCTGGCGCTGCCGAATTCGCGCGTCATGATGCACCAGCCCTCGGGCGGCGCGCAGGGCCAGGCGACGGACATCGAAATCCAGGCGCGCGAGATCATCAAGACGCGCGAACAGCTCAACCGCATCTACGCCCAACGAACCGGGCAGCCGCTGGAGCGCATCGCCTCCGACATGGAACGCGACCTGTGGATGTCGCCCACCGAGGCGCTGGAGTACGGTCTGATCGACCAGGTTCTAGAGCGCCGGGCCTGACGACGTGCAGCTTCACCGTGCCGGCCAGCGCCGCGCACGGCGGTGTTCTTAGGCTCCAAACGAGCCTGCCTTTGGCAGCCTTTTCGGGCCAGCGCCCGCATGAGGCTTTGATCTATCATGGGCCGGCATCCCGCCCATCATTCCCCGCGTAGAGAGACACATGGCCGACAAGAAGGGCGCCTCCGGCGAGAAGGTTTTGTACTGCTCGTTCTGCGGCAAGAGCCAGCACGAGGTGAAGAAGCTCATCGCCGGGCCGTCGGTGTTCATCTGCGACGAGTGCATCGAACTCTGCAACGACATCATCCGCGACGAAGTGCCGGCCGTGGCCGACGCCAAGTCGGCCAAGTCCGACCTGCCGGTGCCGGCCGAGATCAAGTCCAGTCTGGACCAGTACGTGATCGGCCAGGAAGTCGCCAAGCGCACCTTGTCGGTGGCTGTGTACAACCACTACAAGCGGCTCAAGCACATGGGTGCCAACGCCTCCAAGGACGAGGTCGAACTGAGCAAGAGCAACATCTTGCTCATTGGCCCCACCGGCAGCGGCAAGACGCTGCTGGCCCAGACCCTGGCACGCTTGCTCAACGTGCCCTTTGTGATTGCAGACGCCACCACGCTCACCGAAGCGGGCTATGTCGGTGAGGACGTTGAAAACATCATTCAGAAGCTGCTGCAGAACTGCAACTACGACGTCGAGCGCGCGCAGCGCGGCATTGTCTACATCGACGAGATCGACAAGATCAGCCGCAAGGCCGACAACCCCAGCATCACGCGCGATGTCTCGGGCGAAGGCGTACAGCAGGCCTTGCTGAAGCTGGTTGAAGGCACCATGGCCAGCGTGCCGCCACAGGGCGGGCGCAAGCACCCGAACCAAGATTTCCTGCAGATCGACACCACCAACATCTTGTTCATTTGCGGCGGTGCCTTCGATGGGCTGGAAAAGGTCATTGCCAACCGCACCGAAAAGTCTGGCATCGGTTTTGCCGCCACCGTTCACAGCAAGACCGAAAAGCGCGCGGCCGATGTCTTTCGCCACGTCGAGCCTGAAGACCTGATCAAGTTCGGCCTCATCCCTGAACTGGTCGGCCGCCTTCCAGTGGTGGCCACGCTGGGTGAACTGACCATCGACGCGATGATGCAGATCCTGACCGAGCCCAAGAACGCACTCGTCAAGCAGTACCAGAAGCTGTTTGCGATGGACGGTGTTGAGCTTGAGATTCGGCCGTCAGCATTGACGGCCATTGCGCGCAAGGCGCTTGCGCGCAAGACCGGTGCGCGGGGCCTGCGTTCCATCCTGGAACACTCGCTTATCGACACCATGTTCGACCTGCCCACCATGGACGGTGTGGCCAAGGTCGTGATCGACGAACACATCGTCGAAGACGGCGCCAAGCCGCTGCTGGTCTATCGCGAGAAGAAAGCCAGCGCCTGAGGCCGCAAGGTCCGCAGCCGCCCCACTCGCTTCTTGCAATTGCGATCTCGGGCCCCACGTGGGCCTGAGAAAGAGAGGTTTCAATGTCCGGACATCCCATCCTCCCATGCGACCCGATCACGCTGCCGCTGCTGCCGCTGCGCGATGTGGTGGTCTTCCCGCACATGGTCATCCCGCTGTTCGTGGGCCGGCCGAAGTCGATCAAGGCGCTTGAAGCGGCCATGGAATCGGGCCGCCAGATCATGCTGGTGGCGCAAAGGGCCGCCGGCAAGGACGAGCCCAAGGCCGACGACATGTTCGAAGTCGGCTGTGTTTCCAGCATCCTGCAGATGCTCAAGCTGCCCGACGGCACCGTGAAGGTGCTGGTTGAAGGCATACAGCGCGCCACCACCACACGCATCACCGACGGTGAAGACCATTTCTTCGGCGACATCGTGCCCGTGGCACCCGGTGCAGAGGCCACGCCCGAGGTCGAGGCGCTGCGCCGCGCCGTGACGCAGCAGTTCGACCAGTACGTCAAGCTCAACAAGAAGATTCCGCCCGAGATTCTCACCAGCATCGGCGGCATCGACGACCCGGGCCGCCTGGCCGACACCATTGCCGCGCA
>JANOLY010000208.1:0-4203 GCA_031420055.1 Burkholderiales bacterium
ACCCACCCGCCTTCGCTGAGCAGGCCCTTCCAGTCATAGACGCGCAGCAGGAACGAAGTCCAGAAGGGCAGCATCACCAGCATCAGCAGCAAGGGCTGCCAGTTGGACCTGGCGCGCGCCATGAAGTAGGCAAAGGGGTAGCCGATGAACAAGCACAGCGCGGTGGTGGCCGCGGCGTACTGCAGGCTGGCGATGTAGGTCTTGAAGTACAGCGCGTCTTGCGTGATGAAGACGTAGTTCGAGAACTTCAGCGTCAGCTGCAGCACGCCTTCCTGGATGCTCAGTACGTCCTTGAACGTCACTGTTTCCATCTCGGACACGCTGATCTTGCCGACGATGAGGAACGGAAACAGGAAGAACACCAGCAGGAACAGGAAGGGCACGGCGATGACCGCGACCCGACCTTTGAGCATGCCGGCGAATGGGTGCATGGGCTGCAGGCCGCTCACTGCGTCAAGACCACCTGGGCCGAGTCGGACCACTGGGCCCAGACCTCGTCGCCCCAGGTGTGGCCGGTGTCGCGGTGGTGGCGATGCTGGTTGGCCTCGGTGACCTTCAGGCGTGCGCCGCTGGCAAGCTGCAGGTGGTAGACCGTGAAGCTGCCGAAGTAAGACATCTCCTTGATGGTGCCGCGCACGCGGTTGTGTGTGCCGACTGGCGTGTCCTGGGGTATCTCGCGCGACAGGCTGATCTTCTCGGGCCGCAGTGCCACGCTGACCTGCATGCCTTCGGTGCCGGTGATGCCGTGGCCCACGCAATGGCTGCAATCGGCGCAGCCGATGATGCAGTGGTCGGCGGCGTCCACGTCCAGCGTGCCTTCCATGAGGTTGACGTTGCCGATGAAGTCGGCCACGAAGCGGCTGCTCGGCGTCTCATAAATGTCGCCCGGCGCGCCGACTTGCAAGAAGCGGCCCTCGCTCATGATGGCGATGCGGCAGGCCATGGTCATGGCCTCTTCCTGGTCGTGGGTGACCATGACGCAGGTCACGCCCACCTGCTCGATGATGTTGACGAGCTCGATCTGCGTTTCTTCGCGCAGCTTCTTGTCCAGTGCGCCCAGCGGTTCGTCCAGCAGCAGCATCTGCGGCTGCTTGGCCAGGCTGCGCGCCAGCGCCACACGCTGCTGCTGCCCGCCTGACAACTGGTGCGGTTTGCGCGCAGCGAACTTGCCCAGTTGCACCAGCTTGAGCATGGCGTCCACGCGCTCGGCGATGCGCTCGCGCGGCAGGCCCTCGCGCTTCAGGCCGAAGGCGATGTTGTCCCACACGCTGAGGTGGGGAAACAGCGCGTAGCTCTGGAACATCATGTTCATCGGCCGCTCGTAGGGCGGCAGCGCCGTCAGGTCGCGCCCTGCGAGCACGATGCGCCCGGAAGTCGGCGTCTCGAAGCCGGCCAGCATGCGCAACAGCGTGCTCTTGCCGCAGCCTGAGGAGCCGAGCAGGGCGAAGATCTCGCCCTTGGCGATGTCCAGGCTGACGTGGTTCACGGCCAGGTAGCCGTCGTAGTCCTTCACCACGTCCTGGATCTGCAGGAAGGCCGGCTCGGCGCTGGGGAGGGGCAGGGCAGACATGGCGGCTGCAATCAACTCAGATGCCGGTCTTGAACGAGGTGTAGGTGCGCGTCATCAAGCGGCGCAGATCGTTGTTGAGCGAGTCCGGCGGCAGCATGCGCGCCAGGTCGGCGGCTGGCAGGAACACGGTGGGGTTGTTGGCGACCTCGGGCTTGACGAAGCGGCGCGACTCGGTGTTGGGGTTGGCGTAGAAGACCTTGTTGGTCAGTGCGGCGTGCACCTCGGGGCGCAGGATGTAGTTCATGAACTTGTGCGCGTTGCCCGGCCTTGGTGCGTCGGCGGGGATGACCATGACGTCGAAGAACAGCAGCCCGCCGCTCTTGGGAATGAGGGCCTGGATGTTTTGCCCGGTTTTGCCGTCGATGGCGCGCTGGCGCGCGATGTTGATGTCGCCCGACCAGCCCAGCACCACGCAGATGGAGCCGTTGGCCATGTCGTTGATGTAGCCCGACGAGCTGAACAGGGTGATGTGCGGGCGCACCGATTTCAACAGCGCGGCGGCTGCCGGGTAGTCGCTCGCGCTGCGGCTGTAGGGCGGGCGGCCCAGGTAGTGCAGGGCGGCGGGCACGACCTCGGTGGCCGAATCGAGGAAGGACACGCCGCAGCTCTTGAGCCGGCTGATGTACTCGGGCTTGAAGACCAGGTCCCAGGCGTTGTCGGGCATGGGCAGGTTGCCCAGTGCGGCGCGCACCTTCTCGACATTGATGCCCACGGTGGTGAAGCCCCACAGCCAGTTCACCATGTGCTCGTTGCCCGCGTCCATCTTGGCCAGGGCCGCCTGCACCGTGGGGTCCAGGTTCTTCAGGTTGGGAATCAGCGCCTTGTCCAGCCTGCGCAGCAGGCCGCCGTCCAGCTGCAGTTTGGCCCAGTGCGACGAGGGCACGACGATGTCGTAGCCGGTCTTGCCGGCCACCAGCTTGGCGTGCAGGATTTCGTTGTTGTCGAAGTTGTCGTAGCGAACGCGGATACCGGTTTCACGTTCGAAGTTGCGGATCGTGTCTTCGGCGATGTAGTCCGACCAGTTGTAGATGTTGAGGACTTTTTCTTCCTCCTGGGCCAGTGCCAGCGGCCCGAACGCCACCACGCCCAGGGCGCAGATGAGGGACTTGATGAGCTTCAGGTGCATGAAGAATCCTTCGGGGAAGTGGGGCGTCGAACGGGTGAAGCGCATAGCTGGCGAAGTCTAGGCAAGCTGCGTGGCCTGCCCATCGGGGGAAGCGATGGGCTTGGTGTCGGCGAGCATCCAGCCTTCGCGCAGGGCATCGGCCAGGGTCAGGTCCAGGCAGCGGCGGATCAGCGCCACCATCTCGTCGATCTGGGCGCGCGTGATGACCAGCGGGGGTGCGACGATCATGCGGTCGCCGACGGCGCGCATGATCAAACCTTCACGGAAGCAGTGGCCGCGGCAGACCATGCCGATCTGCACCGATTCAGCAAAGGGCGCGCCGGTGGACTTGTCCTTCACGAGCAGCAGCGCGCCCAGCAATCCGCAGGTCTGCGCGTCACCCACCAGCGGGTGCGTGGACAGCGATTCATAGGCCGCGGCCAGATAAGGGCCGGTGTCGTCGTGCACGCGCTGCACCAGGCCCAGTTGCTGGATCAGCCGCAGGTTGGCCAGCGCCACCGCGCAGGCCACCGGGTGGCCGGAATAGGTGAAGCCGTGGTTGAACTCGCCCCCTTGCTCAATCAACACCCGGGCCACGCGCTCGCCCACCATCACGCCGCCCAGCGGGATGTAGCCGCTGGTCACGCCCTTGGCAAAGGTCATCAGGTCGGGGCTGAAGCCCATGGCCTCGCAGCCCCACCAATGGCCCGTGCGGCCGAAGCCGCAGATGACTTCGTCACTGACCAGCAGCACGCCGTACTTGGCGCAGATGCGCTCGATCTCGGGCCAGTACGTGGCCGGCGGGATGATCACGCCGCCCGCGCCTTGAATCGGCTCGCCGATGAAGGCGGCCACCTTCTTCGCGCCCAGCGCCAGGATGCGCTCTTCCAGCCAGCCGGCAGCCACCAGCCCGAACTCGTCGTGGCTCAGGCCGGCCGGGCGGCCGTGGTCCCACCAGTAGGGCTGTTCGATGTGCTCGATACCGGGGATGGGCAGCCCGCCCTGCGCGTGCATGCCGGCCATGCCGCCCAGCGAGGCGCCGGCCATGGTGGAGCCGTGGTACGCGTTGTGGCGGCTGATGATGACCTGGCGATCGGGCTGGCCCAGCACGTCCCAGTAACGGCGGACCATGCGCACCACGGTGTCGTTACCCTCGGAGCCCGAGACGCTGAAAAACACATGCTGGAACTGCGGCGGCGACAGCTCGCTCAAGCATTCGGCCAACTCGATGGCCGGTGGCGTGGCGGTTTGAAAGAAGGCGTTGTAGAAGGGCAGCTGGCGCATCTGCGCCGTGGCTGCCTGCACCAGCGCTTCCTGGCCGTAGCCCACATTGACGCACCACAGCCCGCTCATGGCGTCCAGGATCTTGTGGCCCTCGCTGTCCCACAAGTAGATGTTGTCAGCGCGTTCGATGATGCGCGAGCCCTTCGCGGCCAGCGCCTTGAAGTCGGTGAAGGGGTGCAGGAAGTGCGCCGCGTCGGCAGCCTGCCATTCAGCTGTGGTGCGCTTGCCCATGGTCAAACGTGCA
>JANOLY010000209.1:0-25578 GCA_031420055.1 Burkholderiales bacterium
TACAACCGCCCGGCGGCGCTGTTCGTGGCCGGCTTCACCGGCGCGCCGGCCATGAATTTGTGCGATTGCGGCTGGATTCCTGACGAAGGCGGCCGCGCCGACCTGGGCGGCGTGCGCGTGGCGGTGTTGCCTGAACTGGCGGCGCGCGCGGCCAGCACGGCCACGTTGAAGTTCGGCGTGCGGCCGGAAAACATTGCGCTGGCGCCCGTCACGCCCGACGACCAGGCCGTGCCGGCCGAGGTGCAATTGCTCGAACCGCTGGGCGCCGAGACGCTGGTCACGCTGCGCATAGGCCGCGCCGAGATGGTGGCGCGTTGCCCGGCCAGCTTTCGCGACAAGCCTGGCACGGCCGTCACCGTGTACTTGCGCGCGCCGCAGCTGCACTTGTTCGACGCGGCCAGCGGCCAGGCCTTGTGATGCGGCGCTGGTGGGTTCTGGCAACGGTCTTGATGTCGGCCCTGCTGCTGGCCGGCCCGCTGGCCGCGCAGACCACCTTGCGCGTGTTCGCCGGCGGCTCCAGCCAGCGGCCGGACCTGACCCGGCTGCTGGTGGCCCAGTACATGCAGCGCAACCCCGGCGTGCGCGTCGAGCTGGAGACCGGCGGGGCGACCAGCGACTTGCAGCGCCAGTACCTCAGCACGGTGCTCAACGCCAAAGACCCGAACATCGACATCTACCTGATGGACATCGTCAACCCCGCCCAGTACCACGGCGCGGGATGGCTGGAGCCGTTGAACAAACTGGTTGGCGAGCCGCGCGCGACGCTGGCCCCTTACCTGCCGGCTTACGCGGGCTCGAACATCGTCGAAGGCGAACTGGCTGCCATGCCGGCCTGGGCCGATGCGATGTTTCTGTACTACCGCCGCGACCTCATCGAAAAGCATGGCCAGCCCTTGCCGCGGACCTGGGACGAGCTGGCCACCGTGGCGCGCGCCGTGCAGGCTTCAGAAAGAGCCCTGGGTAACGCCGCGCTGCAGGGCCTTAGCTTGCAAGGCGCGCCCATCGAAGGGGCAGTGTGTACTTTTTTGCTGCCCTACTGGGGCCAGGGCAAGGCCTTCAACGACGAGCGCGGCCGCTTGACGCTGGACCGCGCAGCGGCAGTGCGCGGCTTGCAGATGTGGCTGGGCATGATGGACAGCGGCGTCATCAAACGCAACGTGGCCGAGGTGCGCACCCAAGACACCACCAACGAATTCAAGGCCGGCCAGGTGCTGTTTGCGGTGAGCTGGAGCCTGAGCTGGGACCGCTTCGAAAACGACGCCGACTCTCGCGTGCGCGGCCGCGTGGGCGTGCTGCCCCTGCCGGCCATGACGGGAGGGCGGCCCGCCACCTGCCTGGGCGGCTGGCAGTGGGCGGTCAGCGCCTTCAGCCGCCACAAGGCCGAATCGGCCAAGCTGGTGCGCTTTCTTTCCAGCCCCGAGGCCTCGCGCCTGTACGCCGTGCGTGGCGCGCTGCTGCCCAGCCACAGCGCGCTGTACGGTGACGCCGAGGTGCTGCGCGCCCTGCCGTGGATAGCCCAGGCGCGCGACGCGCTGACAACCGCGCAGAGCCGGCCGCTGTCGGCCGACTACCCGCAGGTCAGCGACACCATACGCACGGCCACCAGCGCCGTGCTGGCGCGCCACAAGACGCCCGAACGTGCCACGGCAGAGATCGGCTCGCGCCTGGCGCGCGTCATGCGCTGATGATATGAAGCCCCCAAGCTCGCTAGCGCTCGCTACCCCCCGAGGGGGCCGTCCGCCAGCGGCCCGGCAGAGCCGGGTCCGCGGCGGGAAGCTTGGTTACACCTGGGCTCCGGCATGAAAAATCCCTCGACTCACTTGCAGGCCGGCTGGGGCCAGCGCCTGCGCGACCCCAGCGAAAGGACGCTGGCCGTGCTGCTGCTGGCACCGGCCGCGCTGCTGCTGGCGATGATCGTGGTCTACCCCATTGCCCGGCTCATCTACAACAGCTTCTTCGACCTGCGCTTGTCGGGCCGCAAAGGGCCGCGCTTTGTGGGCTTCGAGAACTACGCGCTGGTGTTGCAGGACATCGATTTCTGGAACGCCGCCGGCAACACCGTGCTCATCACGCTGATCACCGTGCCCGGCGCGCTGGTGGTGGGCCTGGGCCTGGCGATGCTGGCCAACCTGCCCTTCAAGCGCCAGTGGCCCGTGCGCCTGGCCCTGCTGCTGCCCTGGGCGCTGCCGTTGAGCTTTGCCGGCTTGATCTTCGCGTGGTTCTTCCATACCGACTACGGCGTGGTCAACGATGTCGCGCGCCGCCTGGGCGCCGACGAGCCCACGCTGTGGCTGCTGCGCCCCGGGCTGGCCTTTGCGGCGATCTGCCTGACCATCATCTGGAAGACCAGCAGCTTCATGGCGCTGATCTTGCTGGCCGGCCTGCAGATGATTCCGAAGTCACTTTACGAAGCGGCCGAGGTCGACGGCGCCAGCCGCTGGCAGCAGTTCTGGCAGATCACGATACCGATGCTGATGCCCAGCATCATCGTGGCGCTGATCTTTCGCACCATTACCGCGCTGCAGACCTTCGACATCCCCTACACCATGACGCGCGGCGGCCCCGGCAACAGCACCGAAACCCTGGCCATGCTGATCCACAAGACAACCATCGAATACCTGGACGTGGGCTATGGCAGCACGCTGGCGGTGTGCATGTTTGTCATCAGCCTGTGCGTCACGGCGCTGTACATCCGGCGCGTGGGGAACAGCGCATGAGCACCGCCCTGCCCGCCATGCCCGCCCTGCTGCAACCTAGGGCGCTGATGTTTTTTGCCGCTGCCGCCGTGGTGGTGAACGGCTTCTTCCCGGCCGTGTGGATCTTGTTCACGTCGCTGAAGACCGAGGCCGAACTCGTCAGCACGCCCATCACCTGGTGGCCGCACCAGGCCACGCTGCAGAACTATGTGCAGGCCTTCGCCGACCAGCCGCTGCTGCGTTACCTGGGCAACAGCGCCGCGGTGGCGTTGCTGGCCACTGTGGTGTCGCTGGTGGTGTCGGGCCTGGCGGCCTATGCCATTGCGCGGCTGAACCTCAAGCACCGGCAGCTCATACTCACCTGCGTCGTGGCCAGTTCGATGTTCCCGCTGGTGACCTTGCTGGTGCCCATCTTCGAAACCATGCGCAACCTGGGCCTGCTCAACACCTATGCGGCGCTGGTCATTCCCTACACGGTGCTGAACCTGCCGGTGTGCACGCTGGTGCTGGTGAGCTTCTTCCAGGGCATACCGCGCGACTTGGAAAACGCCGCCATGATCGACGGCTGCACCCGCATGGGCGCGCTGGTGCGCGTGGTGCTGCCGCTGGCCGCGCCGGGCGTGTTCACGGCGGGCATATTGGCGTTCGTGAACGCCTGGGACGAGTTCTTGCTGGCGCTGTCGCTGAACAGCAGCGCCGGCATGCGCACGCTGCCGGTCGGCATCACGCTGTACCAGGGCGAGTTCAGTTTCCCGTGGCCCATCATCTCGGCCGCACTCATCGTGGCCATCGTGCCGGTGGCGGTGTTGATTGCGTTGTTCCAGGAACGCGTGGTGGGCGGGCTCACACAAGGTGGCTTGAAAGGTTGAAGGCATGAGCGCGAACATTCGCTACGGCATCATCGGTTGCGGCAGCATGGGCCGTGAACACATCGAAAACCTGTTCGCCATGGGTGGCGCGGAAATCACCGCGCTGGCCGACCCGCATGCGCCCAGCGTGCAGGCCGCGCTGGCGGCCTGCGCCCAGGCACTGCGCCCGGCGCCGCAGGTGTTCGCCGACCACCGCGAGCTGCTGGCCAGTGGCCTGTGCGACGCGGTGGTCATCGCCACGCCCAACCACACGCACGCCGCGATGCTGCGTGACGCGCTGGCGCATCCGGCCGTGCACATCCTGGTCGAAAAGCCGCTGGTCACGCGTATCGAAGACGGCCTGGATCTCATCGCCCGCGCGCAAGGCCGCCGCGGCATCGTCTGGGTGGCGCAGGAGTACCGCTACATGCCGCCGGTGGCCGAACTGCTGCGCCTGGCGCATGCCGGCGAGGTCGGCCGCATCCACCAGGTGGCCATACGCGAACACCGCGCGCCGTTTTATCCCAAGGTGGGCGACTGGAACCGCTTCAGCGCCAACACCGGCGGCACGCTGGTCGAGAAGTGCTGCCACTACTTCAACCTGATGGACCTGGTGCTGGGCGAGCACCCCGTCAGCATCTACGCCTCGGGCGCGCAGCGCGTGAACCACCTCGAAGAGGTCTACAACGGCCAGCGCAGCGACATCCTGGACAGCGCCTACTGCGTGCTCGAATACGCGAGCGGTGCACGCGCCATGCTCGACCTGTGCATGTTTGCCGAAGGCTCGATGGACAACGAACACCTCACCGTGGTGGGCGACGCCGGGAAGCTGGAATCCATGCTGCCTTCAGGCGAGCTGCGCCACAGCCGGCGCGAAGACTGGGGCCGTAAACAGTTCTGGGGCCAGCCCTCGGGCACGGGCAAAGGCGTGTCGGTCAAGCGCGTGCACGACCCGCACATCAAGTACTTCGGCAACCACTTCGGCGCGTCGTACGTCGAGCACCAACGCTTCGCCGCGGCCATCCGCAACGGCACACCGCCCGAGATCCCGCTTGAAGAGGGCCTGCGCGCCGTGGCCACGGGGCTGGCGGCGCACAAGAGCATCGAAGAAGGGCGCGTGGTGGCGATGAGCGAAGTGCTGCCGGTGGGGTGGTGATGGCCCGGGTGAAAGACGCGCCCGCGTTTAGACTCTTGCGTGGAGGTAAGCCATGGACGCATCACTGGTCAAGCGTGACCCCGAGATCATGAGCGGCGCGCTGTGCTTCACCGGCACCCGGGTGCCCGTGAAGCACCTGTTCGACTACCTGGAAGGGTCGTCTTCCATCGAAGAGTTTCTGGAAGACTTTCCCTCGGTCTCGCGCGATCGGGCCGTCGCTGTGCTGGAGGCCGCACGCGAAAGCCTGGCGAGCGATGCGCCTGCTGCTTGATGAATGTGTTCCGACCCGGCTGAGTCGGGCGCTGCCCTCGCACCAGGTATCCACCGTGGTTCGCCGCGGGTGGTCCGGCGTCAAGAACGGCCGACTGCTGGCACTCGCCGCAACCGAGTTCGACGTGTTTGTCACCGTGGACAAGAACCTGCCCTACCAGCAAGACATGGCAGCTTTGCCGATCGCCGTGGTGATATTGGACGCGGTGTCCAACGAACTGCCCTTCCTGTTGCCACTCGTGCCGAAGTTAGAGGCACGACTTGCAACACTCCTGACGGGCAGCTTCTCCGTCGTGACCCTGTCCGACTGACCGGCCATCCATGCACAGCCCCGTGAACCCTATCGCACGATGACCTACGCCAGCTATCCCAGCCTGCGCGGCCGTGTGGTGTTCATCTCCGGCGGCAGCTCGGGCATAGGCGCTGAACTCGTGCGCGCCTTTGCACAGCAAGGCGCTCGCGTTGCCTTCTGCGGCACCAAAGTCGGTGGCGGGCAGGCGTTGATCGACGAGATCACCGCCGCCGGCCTGCCCGCGCCCTGGTACGGCGCTTGCGACGTGCGTGACGTGGTGGCTTACCAGGCGCTGCTGCGCCGCGTGCTGGATGAGGTCGGCGCCATCCGAGTGCTCGTCAACAACGCCGGCCGCGACGACCGCCATGCGATGGAAGACGTGACGCCGGAGTTCTGGGACGATCGCCTGGCGCTCAACCTCAAGCACTACTTCTTCGCCATCCAGGCGGTGGCGCCGGGCATGGCTGTGGCCGGTGGCGGTAGCGTCATTAACATGGGCAGCGTGAGCTGGATGCGCGGACGGCCGAACCTGGTGGGCTACACGACGGCCAAGGCTGGCATCCTGGGCCTGACGCGCACCTTGGCGCGCGAACTCGGCGGGCGAAACATCCGCGTGAATGCGCTGGTGCCTGGCGCCATCGTCACCGAGCGCCAAAGCGCCCTGCACCGCGACGCCGCAGCCGACCAGGCCTTCCTGGACGCGCAGTGCCTGAAGATCAGGCTGGACTCAGGTCACGTGGCCCGCGCTACGCTTTTTCTTGCTGCTGATGATTCAGACGGCATGACGGGCCAGCATGTGCTGGTCGATGCGGGCATCGCGCAGCAGTCGGTGGTGACCTGACCGCACCTGGGCGGGCAAGCAACCGGTTCAGTCCAACAACACCGCCACTGGCACACCCAGCCCTTCGGCCAGCTTCTTCAACGTGGCAGCCGTACCGGTGCGCTTGCCGCCCTCAATCTGGCTGACGTAGGGCACGCTGACACGCGCAGCGTCCGCCAACGCCCGCAAGGTCATGCCCTTGTAGTCACGCCAGGCCTTCACCGGGTGCGCGCCACCCAGCTCGGCCTGTACCACGTCGAAAGGAATACGAAGACCGTCGTCCTGCGCCACGGCCTCCGCGTAGGCCGCTGCGTCTTCGGCATCTTCGACCATGTCCTTGAGGCGCTCCCAGATATCGGCAGGCACCACATAGGCGCGCCGGCCGTCGATCTCGATCACCTGGACCTTGTTCATTCGCATGCCCCTTTCACGCGTCGCTGCGCGCGGCACCCGCTCCACCAGCCAGCACAACTGTTGACAAACGACCGCTGCCCTCAGAAATCGTAGCGCAGCGTCACCCCCGTGTAGCGCTGGTCATCGCGCGGCACGTAGCGGTTGATGAAGCCGTTGCCACCCTGGTTCTGCACGAAGCTGGCGTAGGACTTGTTGGCCAGGTTCTTCACCAGCAGCGCCGCGCGCCAGCCGGCCTTGCTGTCGGCCAGGCCCACGGTGGCGTTGAAGATGGCGTAGGCCGGCTGGAAAGAGTCCGGCTGCTGCGACAGGTCGAAATTGGTGCGGCTTTGCCAGTTGGCGTCGACGCCGAAGTCCATGGCCATGCGCGCACCCACGGGCATCGTGTACTTGGCGCGCAGGTTGGCCTTCCAGTCGGGCGCGAAGGGCAGCGGTTTGCCGTTGATGTCGCAGCTGGCCGTGGCGCCGGGCGGGCAGATGAAGCTCTTTACCCGCGCCAGCGTGTGGGCCACGCCGGCGTTGAGCGTGAACTGCGGCGTGATGCGTGCGGTCAGATCGGCTTCCAGGCCCTTGGTCTGCACCTTGCCGGCGTTGATGAGGCGGGTGACGATGCTGCCGTTGACCAGGTCTTGCACGTTGGCCTGGTAGCCGTCGTAGTCGGTCAGGAAGGCGGCCAGGTTCAGGCGCAGGCGCTGGTCCATCAGGATCATCTTCAAGCCCGCTTCGTAGGACTTGCTGGTCTCGGGGGCCAGCACGTTGTCCTGCGTGGGGCTCATGTTGAAAAAGACGTTGTAGGCCGGGCCCTTGTAGCCCTCGGCGTAGGTGGCGTAGGCCATCACGTCCTTGTTGACCTGCCACTGCGGTCCCACACGGCCGGTGATGGCGGATTCGCTCGTCACGCCCGTGACGGTGGCGCGCGTGGCGCCGACGCCAGGCACGCCGGTGTTGGTGGCGACACGGCCGTGGTAGTAGGACAGATCGTCCACCGTGTAGCGCAGGCCGGCGATGGCGCGCAGCGACGGGCTGAAGTTGAAGGTGCCTTCACCAAAGACCGAAAAGCTCTTGCTGCGTACGCCGTACGCGGCAATGCCGTTGTCTTGCAGCGTGGTGGCCGCTGTGCAGGGCCGCAGGCCCGACGGCAGCAGTGCCGCGGTGCTGCCCGGGCAGCGCGTCACGTCGCGGCGGTACTGCTCGTCGTTCTTGCCTTCGATGTAGAAGACACCGGCCACGTAGTCCACAAACCGCCCGGCTTCGGTGGAAGCCATGCGCAGTTCTTGCGAGATTTGTTCGAAGTCCAGATCGCCGCGGTCGTGGCTGCGCGGGAAGTTGAAGGTGGCCACAGCCTGGCGGTCCAGGTCCTGGAACTGCGTGTTCTTCCACTTGCGCCAGGCGCTGATGCCGGTGATCTGCAGGCCGCCGACGCTGTAGTCCATCTGCGCCGACAGGCCTTCATTGGTGTCGGACACACGCGTCTTCATGTCACTGAAGATCTGGCGGTTGCTGGGTGAAGGCACCACGGGCGCGATGGCCGCCGCGTACAGCGGGTTGGCCGTGACCACGCCGGTGGGGTAGGCGGTGACGTTGGTGCTGTAGGGCACGCCGGTGGGCGGCGTGTCGTCGGCCTGGGTGTGGTCGGCGATGAGCGTGAACTTGACGGCGCTGTTGGGTGTGAGGTCGAGCCGGGCGCGGATGCCCTTGCGGTCGTAGCCGTTGACCTTGCTGTTGTTGAAAACGTTGGTGACGTTGCCGTCGAACTGGCCGGCCATGACGGCGATGGACGCACGCGCCAGCCCCGGCGCAATCTCGCCCGACAGCCCGGCGCGCACCCGGCGTTCATTGCCCTGGAAGAAGGACAGGTCGAGGTAGCCCTCGGTGTCCTTGCCCGGTGCCTTGGTGACGATGTTGATGACACCGGCCGAGGCGTTCTTGCCGAACAGCGTGCCTTGCGGGCCGCGCAGGATCTCGATGCGGTCGAGTTCCACCAGGTCCAGCGTGGCCTGGCCAGGGCGCGCGGTGACGACACCGTCGAGCACGGTGGACACCGTGGGTTCGACACCCGGCGAGGTGCTGATGGTGCCCACGCCGCGGATGAACAGCGCGCTGTCCTTGTTGCTGGCGTTGGTGCGGAAGTTCACCGTCGGCGTTTGCGCCGTGATGCTGGCCAGGCTGTTCAGGTTGGACTCTTCCAGCACGCCGCCGGAGATGACTGAGATGGCAATCGGCGTGCTCTGCAACGGCTGCACGCGCTTGGTGGCGGTGATGGTCACGGTCTCGAGCTTGCCGTCGTCGGCGGGCGCCTGCTGGGCCAGGGCCGGCAGAGCGGCCGTCAGGTTGGCAGACAGGGCGGCGGCGAGTGGCAGCAGGCGGCTGCGCAACAAGGGGGCGGTGCGGCTGGTCATCTTGTCTCCTGATCGGGGTGGGCCGTCGAGTGCGGCTTTGGTGGCTTTGGCGGGTGCGGCTGTTAGCGCTAACAGCCTTAGCCGTCGGACATTAACATCGGCCCCCTCGGGCCAACACTGCGGCAAACCCCAGTTCAAGCCCGGGCGACCCGATCCGGCCTAGCATGCGGGCTCCGAATCGACTGTACAGGACCCCCACCGATGACACCACTGCACAACGCCCGCACCCGCGCGTACCCCTTGGGCCTGTTGGCCCTGCTGTCCGCCGCGATGGCTGCGCCAGCCTGGGCCCAGACCAGCACCGCACCGCGCACGCCCGCGCTGCAGGTGACGGAAGTCATGTCCGGCCTGCGTGGCCCCTGGGACCTGGCCTTCGCACCCGACGGGGCCATGCTGTTCACCGAAAAGTGTCACGGCTTGTCGGTGCGCCTGCCCGACGGCAGCGTGCGCCGGCTGTTCGGCAACGCGCCGACTTATGCGGTGCAGGCCGACGACCTGTTCTGCGAAGGCCAGAGCGGCGTGCATGGCATTGCTGTGGACCCAGGCTTCGCCGCGGGCCGGCGCTTTGTATACCTGTACAGCGCGTCCAACCTGAGCCGTGAGCCACGCACCAACCGCGTCATCCGCCTGGCCGTGGCCGCCGACTGGTCGCGCGTCAGCGAGCGCAGCGACATCGTGTCCGACATCGCCTTCAAAGACGCACGCCGCGTTGGCGGCCCGGGCGCGCACAGCGGCGGGCGGCTGCGCTTCGGGCCCGACGGCTACCTGTGGATCACCACCGGCGACAACCACGACCCCGACCTGCCGCAAGACCCCAAGCGCCTGGGCGGCAAGGTCTTGCGCGTGGACACCGACGGCCGCGCTGCGCCGGGCAACAACGCACCAGCGGGTTTTGATGCGCGCATCTACAGCTACGGCCTGCGCAACGTGCAGGGCATCGCCTTTCGCCCCGCCGGCCAGCCCGGGGCGGGCCGCGCCTACACCACAGAACACGGTCCCAACCACAGCGACGAAGTCACCGCCCTGGTGGCCGGCGGCAACGGCGGCTGGGACCCGCGCCGGCGCGACGACCTGAACTGCCGCGACGGCTACTGCGGCTATTCAGGCACCCCGGCCACCATGCCCATGACCGACCTGGCGCGCTTCCCGCAGGCCATGCGCCCGGTGTGGAACAACCGCGAACTGTCCGAGGGCATGGGCCCGGCGGAGTTCTTGTCCGGCACCGCCTGGGGCGCCTGGAACGGCCAGTTGGCCATGGGCCTGATGCGCACGCAGCGGCTGGACATCCTGATGCTGGACGCCAGCGGCGCGGCCACGGGCGTCGTCACCGCCGACCTGCCCGCCACACGCTGGCGCAGCCTGGTGCAAGGCCCCGACGGCGCCCTGTGGGGCAGCAGCGACGACGGCCGCATCCAGCGCGTCGCACCGCGCTGAGTGCGTGGCCGCCGGCTGCAAGCGCCGGGGCCGCGCTGCTGGGACATCGCCGAGCGGCCTGCTGTCGCAGCATGCCTGCCGTTGGCGCTCCGCTTGGGTGCGGCGTTAGGCGTCAACGCTCACCAGCTCACCTGAGGAGTGCGGGCTCGGAACCTGTTTGCCCTGCGACTTGAGGTCTTCGATGTGCAGCTCGATGGCTTCGTGGATGAGCGTCGCTACTTCTTCCCGGCTGTCGGCAGCGGCGACGCAGCCCGGCAAGTCGGGGACGTAGGCGCCAAAGCTGCTTGGGCCCTGCTCGATAACAACCAAGTACTGCATCTG
Source organism: Burkholderiales bacterium (assembly GCA_031420055.1). Lineage (GTDB taxonomy): Bacteria > Pseudomonadota > Gammaproteobacteria > Burkholderiales > Burkholderiaceae_C > Rubrivivax. Next base: position 10,648 of record JANOLY010000209.1, read on the forward strand.
TGACCTCACTTCTTCAGTCCCGCCTGCTTCAGGATGCTGTTCAGAGTACCGGGCGGTACGTCCACGCTTGGCTTGCCCGCTACCGTGACCGTGCCTGGCCTTGAAGCGTGATGGAATTGCTTGTGACTGCCCTTCTGGCGGACTTGATACCAGCCCTCTGCTTCAAGGCGCGCTATCAGTTCGTGAACTTTCGCAGGCGTGGGCGGGAGATCGTACTCTGGCTGCTCAGCGGCAGCCTCCTTCGGGTGCGTGCTCACCGTCAGCGCGCCGTTCTGCATTCCAAAACGCCCGCTTGGCGTATGGACGCCGGTGTCGTGCCCACTCGCCGGAGACGGTGATTTGATCGGCTCGCTTGTGGGACCTGATGAATTTGACGGTGATGAATTTGACGCAGTGGGGACTTTTGCGGCGCCGCCGTAGACTGCCCCGCGCCGCATGCTGCACATCCACCACGCCAACCACTTTGAGACGCTGACCACGCTGCTGCTGGCGCGGCTGGGCCGCGGGCCGGCCGATGTGTTTGCCGCCGAGCAGCTCATCGTGCCCAGCACTGCGGTGCGCCGGGCGCTGACGCTGGCCATCGCCCAGCACCGCGGCGTGTGCGCGCAAGTGCAGTTCAGCTACCTGGCGCAGTGGCTGTGGCAGCAAATGGGCCGCTGTGTCGCGGGCGTGCCGGCGCAGTCGCCCTACGCGCCGCCGGTACTGGCCTGGCGCGTGCATGCGGCCCTGGGCGACGCTGAACTCACGGCCGCACACCCGCGCCTGGCCAGCTACTTGCACGGTGCTGACGAGCTGATGCGCTTTGACCTGGCGCGGCGCATTGCCGGCCTGCTCGACCAGTTGCTCACCTACCGCACCGACTGGCTGGCCGCGTGGTCGGCGGGGCGCAGCGCGCTGCCCGAACAGGGCGAAGCATCGGCCGACGAAGCCTGGCAGGCCGCGCTGTGGCGGCGTTGCAGCGCCGAGCTGGCCAGCCAAGCGCCCGCGCCGCTGGACCTGCTGGCGCGCTTCGGCCAGGCGCTGGACGGGTCCGCTGCCCTGCCCGATCTGCCCGCCACGGTGCATGTGTTTGCGCTGCCGAGCATGGCGCCGCTGCACGTGGGGCTGTTGCAGCACCTGGGGCAGCGCCTGGACGTGCATGTCTACGTGCTCAACCCCTGCCGCGAATACTGGTTCGAACTGGTCGCGGCGCGCCAGCTCAGCCACCTGGCCGCCCGCGGGCGCGACCAGGGGCACGAGGTCGGCCACCGGCTGCTGGCGGCCTGGGGGCGGCAGACGCAGTCGCACATCGACACCTTGGTCGACCGCGGCGGCGATGCGGCGCTGGACGACGCGCACTTCGAACCCCTGCCCGGCGCCAGCCTGCTGGCGCAGTGGCACAACAGCGTGCTTGATCTCATCGACCTGGCGCCCGGCGCCGTCACCCTGGCCGATGGCGACCGCAGCATCGAGCTGCATGTGTGCCATTCGCTCACGCGCGAGCTGGAGGTGCTGCACGACCACCTGCTGGGTCTGTTCAAGGCCGCTGAGGACGCAGGCCAGCCCTTGCTGCCGGGCCAGGTGCTGGTGGTCACGCCCGACATCGAGGCCGCAGCGCCGCTCATCGACGCCGTGTTTTCCACGGTGCCGGCGTCACGGCGCATTCCCTACACCGTCACCGGGCGCTCGCGCAGCCGCTCCGGCGGGCCGGCGGGCGTTTTGATGTCGCTGCTGGCGCTGGCCGCTTCGCGCTGCCTGGCCAGCGAGGTGTTGGCGGTGCTGAACCAGGCCCCCGTGGCGCGCCGCTTCGGGCTGGACGGCGAGCAGCTGCAACAGCTTCATGCAGGCGTGCAGGCCAGCGGCATGCGCTGGGCGCTGGACGCCGCGCACCGCGCCAGCCTCGGGCTGCCGGCCGAGTCGCGCCACACGCTGGGCGACGGCCTGGCGCGGCTGTTTCTGGGCTACGCCAGCCCCGACACTGCCACCGAGCCCTTCAACGGCTTGCTGCCTGCCGGCCATGCCCAGGGTTCGCAGGCCGGCTGGCTGGGCGCGTTGCAGGCCTTCATCGACGCCCTGACCGGCCTGCACCGCGCGCTGGCGCAGCCCCGCTTGCCGGCGGCGTGGGAAGCGCTGCTGTTGCACACGCTGGACGACTTCATGCAGCCTGAGGGCGACGAGCAGGACGAGCTGCGCGAACTGCGCGGGGTGATTCACGAGCTGGCCAGCACCATGCAGCGCGGCGGCGCCACGCAGCCGCTGGCCGCTGCTGTGGTGCGCTCGGCGCTGGAGCAGCTGCTCGACGACCCGGCGCGCGGCGGCGTGCCCACCGGGCGCGTCACATTCTCGGCCATGAGCAGCTTGCGCAACCTGCCGTATGCGGTGGTCTGCGCCATCGGCCTGAACGACGGCGCCTTCCCCAGTGCAGACCGCCCGCAAGAGTTCGACCTCATGGCCCGCCACCCGCGTCGCGGCGACCGCCAGCGGCGCAGCGACGAGCGCAACCTGTTCCTGGACTTGCTGCTGGCCGCGCGCCACAGCGTCTACCTCAGCCACAGCGGGCGCAGCGTGCGCGACAACGCACCGCTGCCGCCCTCGGTGCTGGTGTCTGAACTGCTGGAGGTGCTGGTGCCGGCCATCGCCAGCGACCCCGACTCGCCTGCTGCGCAGACAGCAGCGCGGCTGCACCTGGTGGTTGAACACCCGCTGCAGGCCTTCGCGCTGGACAACTTCACCCCGGGCCCCGAGCCGCGCCTGCGCAGCTTCGACGACGATCTCGCGCGTGCCCTGCGCGCCAGCTTGCAAGCCCCTGCACCGATGGCGCCGGCCGCGCTGCCCCTGGTCGCAGCAACACCCAGCCCGGCCCCGCCCGACAGCCCAAACCAAGCCGACAGCGACCCGGCCGAAGACGACAACGCTGACGACGACAGCGCCGCCGCCGAGCCCCTGGCGCCGTTCTTCCGCGCGCCGCTGCCGCCGCCCGACGCCACCTGGCGCGAGGTGCCGCTTGCGCGGCTGGCCGAATTCCTGCGCAACCCCAGCCGCACGCTGCTGCGCCGCCGCCTGGGCCTGGCACTGCACCGCGACGAAGACACACTGATTGATGCCGAGCCCTTGCTGCCCGACTGGCCCGGCCGCAGCACATTGGCCGACAGGCTGCTGCCCGCACTGCTGCGCGGCATTGATGCAAACGCCGTGCAGCAACTCGCGCGGGCCGGCACCGAGTGGCCCGGCGGCACACTGGGTGACGCCTTGCTAACCACAGAACTGCGCCTGCTGACCCACTTTGCACAGCAACTGCGCGACGCGACAACTGCACCTTGCCTGCCGCCACAAACCTGCCGCGTGGCGCTGACCCTGGCCGGCGACACCTGGGCCTTGCACGGCACGCTGCCCGACCTGCGCGCGGCTGGCCTGGTGCGCTGGCGCTATGACGAGACCCGCCCGGGCGACTACCTGGAAGCCTGGTTGCTGCACCTGGTGCAGGCCGCCACCGCGCCCACAGGCGCAGCCGTCACCACGCGCTGGCTCAGCCGCGATGGTGAATTCAGCTTCGGCCCCGTCCACGATGCAGCGGCCGTGCTCACGCAACTGCTGCAGCTGTACGCGCGCGGCCTGTGCGAGCCGGTGCACTTCTTCCCCAAGTCGGCCTGGGCATTCATGGTGGGCGGCCAGAACTGGGCCAAGGCCCAGGCACGCTGGCGCAGCACGCCGCGCACACCGCACGGTGAAGACAGCGACCCGGCCTACGCCCTGGCCCTGCGTGGCGTGGACAACCCGCTGGACGGCGATTTCGCGGCCTGTGCCGTCGGCGTCTTCGGCCCGCTGCTGGCTTGCCTTGACGACCCGCGCGTGCCGCCATGACCAGCACCCCCCTGGACGTCTTCGCCTGCCCGCTGGCCGGCACGCAGTTGATAGAAGCCTCGGCCGGCACCGGCAAGACCTGGAACATCTGCGGCCTGGTGCTGCGGCTGTTGCTGGAGCAGCGGCTGCCGGTGCAGGGCATCCTCGTCGTGACCTTCACCAACGCTGCCACGGCCGAGCTGCGCGAACGCATCCGCAGCCGCATCGCGGCCACGCTGGCCGCGCTGCGTGGCAACGCCACCGCGGCGGCCGACCCCTTTGTGCAAGGCTTGTTGCAAAGCGCCCGCCACAACCACGGCTTGCAAGACGAGGACATGGCGCGCCAGCTCGACCTGGCGCTGCACACCTTCGACGAAGCCTCGATCTTCACCATCCACGGCTTTTGCCAGCGCGCACTGGCCGACGCGCCCTTCACCGCCGGCATGCCCATGGTGCAGACGCTGCTGGAGGACGACAGCGAACTGGTGCTACAAGTCGCCACCGACTTCTGGCGCCGCCACGTCGCCGGCGCCGCGCTGGCGCCCGAGTTGGCCGCCCACCTGCTGGAACGTGGCGACACGCCGGCCCGCTGGGCCGCGCTGCTGCAGCGGCGCCTGGCCAAGCCGCTGTCGCAGCTATTGTGGCCGGCGGATCTGGACGCTGCCGTGCCCGGCGCGCCGCTCGACAGCGCCGCGCTGGCCCGGGCTTGGGGCAACGCGCGCAGCCTGTGGCAACAAGACCGCCAGGCCATCGTGGACACCGTGCGCGGCGCGCTGCCCCGGCTCAACGGCACGGTCTACAAACCCGGGGCCATCGACATCGCTGCACGCAGCTGGGACGCGCTGTGCGCCGACCCGTCGGTGCTGCCGTCCACCAAGAAGCTGCCGCGGCTGGACTTGCTGGGCAGCACCCGGCTGCAGCCCAAGAAGAACCAGGCACCCGTGCCACCGCACCCGTTCTTCAACGCCGCCCAGGACTGGCTGGACGAACACGCCCTGCTGTGCCAGTGCCTGGACGGGGCACGGTTGACGCTGCTGCGCGAGCTGCTCACCTGGGGCCCGCAAACGCTGCGAGATGCCAAGCGCGAACGCCGCGTGCAGGCTTTCGACGACATGCTGTTCAACCTGCACGAACGCCTGGCCGCACCCGACGGCCCGGCGCTGGCCCACACGCTGCGCACGCGCTTCCCGGCCGCGCTGATCGACGAGTTCCAGGACACCGACCCGCTGCAGTTCGCCATCTTCTCCAAGCTCTACGCCGGCAGCACCGCGCCGCTGTTTCTGGTTGGAGACCCCAAGCAGGCCATCTACAGCTTTCGCCATGCCGACCTGCACACCTACTTGCAGGCGCGCCAGCAGACGCAGGCGCAGTACACGCTGGCGCAGAACCAGCGCTCCACACCGGCGCTGCTGGAGGCGCTGAACGCCTTGTTCGGCGCCAATCCACAGGCCTTCATGCTGGCCGGGCTGGACTACCCGGCTGTCAGCAGCGGCCCCAAACAGCGCAGCGTGCTGGTCGACCACACCGAGCCGCGCGCGGCGCTTCAGTTGTGGGCGCTGCCCCCCGGCGAGGGCGGCACCCCGCTGCCCAAGGCCTGCGCCACCCAGGCCGCGGCAGACGCTTGCGCTGGCGAGATGGCGCGCTTGCTGCGCGCCGGGCTGCAAGGCCAGATCACGCTGGACGGCCGCGCCCTGCAGGCCGGCGACATGGCGGTGCTGGTGCGCAGCCACCGCCAGGGCGCGATGACACGCCGCGCACTGGCTGCGCTGGGCGTGGGCAGCGTCGAGCACAGCCAGGCCAGTGTCTTCGCCAGCCCCGATGCGCGCGAGCTTGAGCAGGTGCTGCGCGGCGTGCTCGAACCCACGCGCGAAGGCGTTCTGCGCGCGGCACTGGCCACCGCGCTTCTGGGCGGCGAGGCCGCCGCCTTGCAAGCCCTGGCCGGCGACGAGCCCGCCACCGCCGCGGCCATGCAGCGCTACAGCGGCTACCGGCAACTGTGGCAGCAGCGCGGCGTGGGCTTGATGCTGCGGCAGTGGCGCGTGGCCGAACAGGTCAGCCAACGCCTGCTGGCCCGCCCCGACGGTGAACGCCGACTGACCAACCTGCTGCACCTGGCCGAGTGCCTGCACGAGGCCGCCGCCACGCACCCCTCGCCAGAAGCGTTATGCCGCTGGCTGCAAGCCCAGCGCACACAAGGCCGCAGCGACGACGCCGCCCAGCTACGCCTGGAGTCGGACCGCAACCTGGTGCAGATCGTCACCATCCACAAGTCCAAGGGCTTGGAGTACCCGCTGGTGTTCTGCCCGTTTCTGTGGGACGGCCATGGCGGCAGCACCAGCAGCGCCGGCGACGGGCTGGACTACCACGACGCCGCCGGCCAGCCCGTGCTGGACATGCGCCGCCTGGACAAGGCCGATGCACAAGCCATCAAGGCCGGGCTGGCCCTGCAACGCGCGGCCGAAAACCTGCGCCTGGTGTACGTGGCCCTGACGCGCGCCGTGCACCGCTGCCATCTGGTGGTGGGCCTGTACGGCAGCGGGCGCGGCGGGTCCGCGGCCGAGGCCTGTCGTGGCCCCTTGAATTGGTTGGTGGCGGGCGCCGGGTTGGCGCCGACAGCCTGGTTGAACAAGGCCGTTGCGCCCGCTGCGCTGCAGTCCGCCTGGGCCCTGCTGGCCGCGGCGCAAGCACCGCACATCGCGATGGCCGCCTTGCCCACCGGGCCGCACGCTGCTGTGCCAGCGCAGCGCCCAGCGGCTGAGCAAATCACCGCGCTGGCGCCGCCGCGCCACATCGACGCCGGCTGGGCCATCGGTAGCTACAGCAGCCTGACCCAGGGCGCGCGCCACGAGGCCGCGGCGCTGGACCACGACCTGCGCGTGCTGCCCGCCGCTGAAGGCACACCCGCCGAGGGCGCGCCGGTGGACATCGAGCCCGACGACATCCTGCGCTTCCCGCGCGGCGCAGTGGCCGGTGAGTGCCTGCACGCGGTGTTCGAGCACATCGACTTCACCCAGCCCGCCACCTGGCCTGGCGCCATTGCCGCGGCGCTGGCAGCGCATCCACCAACTTGGCACGACGCCACCGCCGCACCCCGCGGCCCGGCCATGCTGCAAAACATGCTGGCGCAGGTGCTGCACACCGCCCGGCCCGGCGGCGCCGTGCTGGCCCCGGTGCCGCCGGCGCGCCGCCTGGTGGAGCTGGAATTCGACCTGCCCGTGCCCAGCCTGGGCGCCACCGCGCTGGCCCAGGCGCTGCGCCAGCACGGCTATGCCTCGCCGATGCTGACCTTCAGCCAACTGCGCGGGCACTTGCGCGGCTTCATCGACCTGGTGTTCGAACACGCCGGGCGCTTCTATGTGCTGGACTGGAAGTCCAACCACCTGGGCGACACACCGGCCGACTACGGCCCACCGTCCCTGGCCCGCGCCATGGACCGCCAGGGCTACCACCTGCAATACCTGCTGTACTGCGTGGCGCTGCACCGCACCCTGGCGCAGCGCCTGCCTGACTACGACTTTGAGGCCCACTTCGGTGGCGTGCTGTACCTCTTTGTGCGCGGCGTGCGCCCGCACTGGCCGGGCTGCGGTGTGTTTGCGCACCGCCCCGCGCTGGCCACCTTGCAGCACCTGTCGGTGGTGTCTCAGTTTGAAGCTCTGGTCCCAGAGCCGGCAGCCATGAAGCGCGGCGCGTACAAGGCACGAGCCTAGAGCGGGACTGTGAATTCTTACAGCAGAATCGCCATAGATGAAATTCAGTCGCCGACCAGGTCTGCCGATCTACACTAAGGCATACTTTTTATGGGTTACGAGCGGGTAGGCAAGCAGAGCAAAACGCAGCTTCAGCGGCTGCTCCACACGCGAGCAAAGGACACTGCAAACGTCGTGGTTACAGCGCATGCGAAGCAGCAAATGGCCAAGCGAAAGATTGCCAGCCCTTCACTTTTCAAGTGCCTCCGGGAGGGCGCGATCCACCGCCAACCCGAGCCGAACCAGGCGCACGGAACCCTGGAGTGCCGAATCGAAAGGATGTGCAGTGGGAGAGAAGTCGCGGTCATTGTTGCCCTTAGCGACGACGACCCAACACTGGTCATCGTTACAGCCATGTTCGTCGGAAAGCGGTAGACAAAAAGAGGAGAGGTAGCTATGTATCACTACACGGAGTGCGGGCTCGACAATGTTTGGCTGAAGAACGGCTACACCGAGCGCCAAACGCCGTATGGTTGCGGTGTTGCCGTGTCCGATGCAGACCAGTTGCACGATGTGCTGGCGCTCGCAATAGCGAAGAAGGCCGGCCGGATCACGGGACAAGAGTTGCGCTTTTTGAGATCAATGCTCGACCTTTCACAAGGCGCTCTGGCCGCGACGCTCGGCGTCAAAGATCAGTCAATTTCTCTTTGGGAACGCAAAGACTCAATCACGACGGCTGCTGAAGCAGTCGTTCGCATGCTGGTGGTCGAAAAGTTGGACGGCAATCCGCGTGTTGCTGATCTGCTGGACAGCATCGCCAAACTTGATACCGCTGGTCATTTTGTTGCTAGAGAGTCGCGGGCTGGCGGATGGACCACTACCGTCTCCGGTGCCCCGGCGAACTCGACAGTCTGCTTGTAAGGACCAGCCGACTTCGGCGATGAATTGTGTGCCCGCATAATGCACCAATTATGCGGACGCAAGCTCGCCAAGAACGCCATTCACCACGCGCCTGTCGATATTTCAAACTGAGACACTACCCAGTTGTCTGCCCTGTTGGGTGGGCACACGACATGAACAGCGACCCCGCCCGCCAGGCCAGCGATCTCGCCGTCGCCTTTGCGCGCCATGTCGCCACCTGGGCCCGCGCGCAGCAAGCACCCGAGCCGGCCGTGCAGGCCGCCGCACGCGCCGCACGCGACGTGAGCCTGGCCACCAGCGCCGGCCATGTCTGCCTGGCCCTGGACGGCCGGGCCGACAGCGGCGCCATGCGGGCCTTGCTGCTGGCCAGTGGCGTGGTGGGCACGCCGGCGCAACCGGGCGCCATGCCGCTGGTGCTGGACGACGACGAGCGCCTGTACCTGCACCGCTACTTCGACCTAGAACTGCGGCTGGCGCGGCGGCTGCAACGGGCGGCTGCCGCGCCCCTGCAGCCCGCCGACAGCGCGAGCGCTGAGCTTTTGAGCACGCTCTTCGGCAACGCGCCGGCTGCGGCCAACGCGGGGCAGCGCGCCGCTGTTGAGTTGGCCTTGCAGGGGCGCTTGACCGTCATCAGCGGCGGGCCCGGCACCGGCAAGACCACCACCATCGTCAACCTGCTGGCCTGCTTGCTGGCACAAGACCCGCAGGCCCGCATCCAGCTGGCAGCACCCACCGGCAAGGCCGCTGCGCGCATGAGCCTGGCGGTGCGCGAACGCTCCGCCCACCTGCCCGCCGCGCTGCGCGAACGCCTGCCCAGCCAGGCCAGCACCGTGCACCGGCTGCTGGGCGCCAGGCCCGACGGCGGCTTCATTCACCACGCCGGCAACCCCCTGGGCTTGACGGTGCTGGTGGTGGACGAGGCCTCGATGCTGGACCTGGCGCTGGCGACCAGGCTGCTCGAAGCCGTGCCCGACAGCGCGCGCATCGTGCTGCTGGGCGACAAGGACCAGCTCGCCGCGGTCGAGTCGGGCTCGGTGTTTGCCGACATCAGCGCCCGCGCCAGCCCCGGCCTGGCGCCAGGCGATCTGGCCGAGCGCGTGGTCTGGCTGGAGCACAACTTTCGCTTCGCGGCGGACTCCGCCGTGGGCCGGCTGGCCGAGCACATCCGCGCCGGTCGCACCGACGAGGCCCTGGCCACACTGCGCGGCGGCGGCCAGGGCACGTTGCGTTGGCTGGACGGCACCGGGGCCACGCCCTGGCCGGCCCTGCACGCTGGCCTGGCGCCCTACTTGGACGCCGTCGTGGCCGACACCGGCGCCAGCCTCGCCGACATCGACCGTGCCTGGGCCGGATCCCGTGTGCTGTGCGCCGTGCACGACGGGCCGCAGGGCGTGCTGGCCGTCAACACCGCACTGACTGCATGGGCCCGCGCCCGCCTGGGCCCGCTCGACGCCCTGCCGCACTCACCCTGGTACCCCGGCCGGCCGGTGCTGGTGCTGCGCAACGATCCGGCGCTGGGGCTGTTCAACGGCGACATCGGCGTCACCCTGCACGACCCCGCGGCCGGAGGCGCCCTGCGCGTCTTCTTCCCCGCGGCCGATGGCGCCTGGCGCGCGCTGGCGCCGGCGCGGCTGCCCGAACACCAGACCGCCTACGCCATGACGGTGCACAAAGCGCAGGGCTCAGAGTTCGACCACGCGCTGCTGCTGCTGCCCGAGCAGGGCAGCCGGGTGCTGACGCGCGAGCTGCTCTACACGGCGGTGACCCGCGTGCGCCAGGGGCTTGAAGTGTGGGCCCCGGCCTCGGTGCTGGCCGCGGCCATCGCGCAGCCAACACGGCGCCAGTCCGGGCTGAACAGCAGACTTGTCGAAGCCCGGGCTCAGCGGCCGGGCCGACTGGCGCATGGCGCCGGGTGCTGACCACGCAAGCATCCATGGCGCAAGGTCGCCAGCGCCGGCCACCGCATCACGAAGCCGCCTGCGCCGGCAGGTGATCAGCCGGCAGACCCGCCCGCCAGCGCTGCACCATGCGCGACAGCAGCGACTCGAAGTCGCGCGTGTAGGTCGTGCTGTCGAACAGTGGCAGCGTCATGCGCTGCTGTTCCAGGTGCTGCCGGTAGCCCGCCAGCAGGGCCGGCTCCAGCGCCAGGACGGTGATGGCGCAGCGGTAGTCGTGCACTGTGGCAAAGGCCAGTTCGCCCAGACCGGCGGCGTTGAGCACGCTGGCCGCCACGCGCGAGGCAAAGGCGTTGCCGTACAGCGTGACCACTGGCACGCCGGCCCACAGCGCGTCGGCCGCCGTGGTGTGGGCGTTGTAGGGCCAGGTGTCGACGAACACGTCGGCCAGCGCCAGGCGCGAGAAGTGCTGGGCGTAACTCACCGCCTTGGCGAAGACGATGCGCTCGGCGTCCACGCCGCGCTCGCGTGCCTCGCGCCGCACGTTGTCGTGCAACTGGCCGTTGGTTTCTTTCAGCCACAGCACCGCGTGGGGCACGTCTCGCATCACCGCGCACCAGGTGTCGAAGGCCTCGGGCAGGATCTTGTAGGTGTGGTTGAAGGCGCACATCACGAACGCTTCTTCCGGCAGCCCTGCCGCGGGGCGCGACACCCCCGGCACACGCGGCTCGGGCAGCGGCCGCCAGCGGCCGTTGGGCTGGAAGGTCAGCGGCATCTGGGCCAGCTTCTCGGTGTATTGCGCGGCCAGCGCCAGCGGCGTTACCAGCGGGTCGCCGATCAGGTAGTCGATAAAGGGCGCGCCTGTCGTTCCCGGGTAGCCCAGGAACGACACCTGCAAGGGCGCAGGCCGCCGTGCAAACACACCCAGACGGTGGCCGCGGGTGTGGCCCTGCAGGTCGACCAGCACATCGATGCCGTCGTCGCGCACACGCTGCGCGGCCTGTGTGTCGCTCATGCCGCGGATGTCGACGAAGCTGCAGGCCGCCTTGATCAGCCGCTGGCGCAGCGCCGAGCCGTCGTCCCGGCCCGACGAGTACAGCACGAGCTCGAAGGCCTCGCGGTCCAGCTTCTCGAAGGTGTCGACCAACAACTGCGACACCGGATGCTCGTGGAAGTCGTAAGACAACCAACCCAAGCGTGGCCGGCCGCCCAGCCGCTCGGCCGGCAGCACCGGTGGCAATTCGGTCGCCCCCAGGGCGGTGGACAAGGCCTCGCCACGCGCCGCCGTCTTCAGCAACATCGGATCGATGGGCAAGGACAGCATCGCGAACACCGTGGCCACGCGGGCCAGGCCCTCGGGCGCCATGGCCAGGATCGACGCCAACTGCTTGATCTCGTCGTCCAGGCCGGCCCAGTCGCAGACGTGGCGGCGCTCGTAATTCAGGTGCGACAGGGCTTGCAGGTTGCCCGGGTCCAGTGCCAGCACGGTCTTCAGGCACTCGATGGCTTCGCGCTGCAGCGCCATGTCGCGGAACGACGTGGCCATCAAGGCATGCGCTTGCATCATCGCGGGCTGGATCGCCGCGGCCTGCATGAGGCGGTCGATGGCCTCGGGGTGGCGGCGCAGCGCCTGCAGCATGGCGCCGTGCTGCACCATGGCGTCGGGCTCGCTGACGCCGCTGGCTTCCAAGCAGGCATAGGCCTCGATGGCTTCTTCATAACGGTGCATGACGCCCAGGCCGTCACCCAGGATGCGCAGCGCCAGTGGCTGCACCGGGTTCAGCGCCAGGCAGCGGCGCGCTGCCGCCACGGCACGGGGTGCGTCCCCGGCACGCCGTTGCGCGTTGGCCAGATTGATCCAGTACAGCACGTCATGGGGCGCGTTGCGCGTGGCGCGCCGGAATGCCCGCGCCGCGCCGACCCACTGGCCGCGCTCGGCCAGCGCGAGGCCCTCGGCCCAGTGCGGGTGGCCCGGCCGTGTCGCGGCTTCGGGTGCGGCCAGCGTGGCGGTGTTCATGTTCATGCGGTCACCATCGTGGGCTTGTAGGCGTTGAGGTTCAGGCTGATCGGCGTGCCCGCCACCACGGTCTCGCTGGTGTCGCTGAACAAGGCATGGCGCGGCACCCGCTGCAGACCGGTGAAGCCAGCGCGGTCCAGGTAGGCGGCCATGAAATCCTGGTTCAGCCCCACCCGGTGGTGGTCGTGTTCATGGGTGTGGCCGCCGAAGATCATGCGCATGAGCTGGAAGCGCTGGTTCACGTCGAACACATGGCGTTGCAGCAGCAGGTGGGCCAGGATGTCCAGGTCGGGCACCGACACGCGCAGCACGCCGCCGGGCGTCAGCACCCGGTGCCACTCGGCCAGCGCGCGCGGCAGTTCGTCGGCGTAGTCGAAGTGCTCGAGCACGTGCGAGGCGTAGACCTCGGCAAAGCAGCCGTCGTCGAAGCGGCTCAAGTCCAGCGCGTTGCCGACGTGGTCCACCTGCGGCCCGGGCCGCGCGTCCAGGATCTCCCAGCCGCTCTTGGCCTCGTGCCCGCCGATGTGCAGTCTTCGTTGCATCTCAAGATTTCCTTGCCTGTGGCCCGGGCGCGTTGCATGCACCCGGCATGCAGCGCCCCGCGCGAATGATTGCCCGCGGCCGCACCGCGCAGCGCGCGAAAAGGGCGGCTTTTGGCCCGCACTCCCGCAAGCAGGGCGGCGGCGGCTTTGTTCACGGCCGGTGCAGAAGGCGCTAAAGCTTTCCGCGGGCCTTGCCGAAATAGCCCTCAACGTGCTTCATAAGGAGTACGGGGTCCGGACCACAACGGGCTGTGGGACTCATGCCTTGCACGAGCAAGGAAGGGGGTGAGTCGGCAGCTGCGAGAGGACCGGGCGAGTTCCTTCGAGACCGGCCATCGGGCCATCTTGACGGAGTTGCAGGCAGGCACAGCACGTCATGCGGCGCCGACTGCTGGACCCTGTCAGGCATATGCCTGTGTTCACTAAATTAACTGGAGATCTTCCATGCCCCAGACCCTCAATTCGAACCTGATCTCTTTGAACGCCCAACGCAACCTGGGCAGCAGCCAGACACAGTTGGCCACCTCCATGCAGCGCCTGTCCTCGGGTATGCGTGTCAACAGCGCGAAGGACGACGCGGCCGGCCTGGCCATCGCCGAGCGCATGAACTCGCAGATCAAGGGCATGTCGGTGGCGGTGCGCAACGCCAACGACGGCATCTCGCTGATCCAGACTGCCGAAGGCGCGCTGGGCAAGGTGGGCGACATGCTGCAGCGCATGCGTGAGCTGGCCGTGCAAGCAGCCAACAGCACCAACAGCACCGGCGACCGCAACAGTCTGAACAACGAGTACCTGGAACTGGCCCGTGAATCGGCCCGTACCCTGGGTGGCACGCAGTTCAACGGCCAGAACATTTTGGCCACGACCACCAACTCGGCGTTCCAGGTCGGTGCCAACACCTCGTCGACGCTGGACCAGATCTCGGTCGCTGCTTTCGACTGGGCGGCCGTGGCCAACATCACCACAGCCATCGGCACGGCAGTCAGCACCGACCCCACGACCGCGGTGGCCGGCACCGACGGCAGCTTTGCCACAGCGGCCATCACGGCGCTGGACGCCGCCATCACCGCAGTGAACGACCAGCGCTCCACCTTTGGCGCGGTGCAGAACCGTTTCGACAACGTGGTGGCCAACCTGATGGTCAACGTCGAGAACCAGACCGCTGCACGCAGCCGCATCATGGATGCCGACTACGCCTCGGAGACGGCCAGCCTGTCGCGTGCCAGCATCCTGCAGCAGGCCGGCAACGCCATGGTGGCGCAGGCCAACCAGCTGCCCCAACAGGTGCTGGCGCTGTTGCGCTGACGCTCAAGGCGGTGCCCTCGGGCACCCCGCGCCGCGCCACCGTGGGCGCGAGATCTCCCTGAAGAAGCCCGCCCCTCCCGGCGGGCTTCTTGCGTTGCGGGGCAGGAACTGGCCGGTTTCCAGGCCGCTTTTCCCGCTTATGTTCCAGCACGCCCGGCACTAACCTGAGGTCCAGCGTTTCGGTCCCGTTTTCGGTACGAGCCGCGACCGAGTCCGAGAAGCAGACCCGCAAGGAGAACCGCCGTGCCCCAGACGATCAATACCAACCTTCCGTCGCTGAACGCTCAGCGCAACCTGAACACCAGCCAGAGCACGTTGCACGTGTCCATGCAGCGCCTGTCCTCGGGTCTGCGCGTCAACAGTGCGAAGGACGACGCCGCCGGCCTGGCCATCGCCGAGCGCATGAACTCCCAGGTCCGCGGCATGGCGGTGGCCATGCGCAACGCCAACGACGGCATCTCCATGGCCCAGACGGCGGAAGGCGCGCTGGGCAAGGTGGGCGACATGCTCCAGCGCATGCGCGAGCTGGCCGTGCAGGCCGCCAACGGCACCAACAGCGTGAACGACCGCAACAGCCTGAACAACGAGTACCTGCAGCTGGCCCGCGAGTCGGCGCGCACGCTGGGCGGCACGCAGTTCAACGGCCAGAACATCCTGGCCACCACCTCGGCCTCGACCTTCCAGGTCGGCGCCAACACCGACGCCAACCTCGACCAGATCCAGGTCACCGCATTCGACTGGACTTC
>JANOLY010000210.1:0-3003 GCA_031420055.1 Burkholderiales bacterium
CGCGATGCCGATCGAACCAGCCGCAGAAGGCGTTGAAGCTGACCTCCCTGCCCTGGGGCACGTGCAGGGTTTCGAGGAACTCGCGGTAGCTCAGGAAGTCGGCCTCCTGGGCCGGGTTCTCGTAGCCGTGGGCGTCGTACAGCGCGCGCGCCGACTGCGCCAGGTAGGCCGACTGGGTGACGTACAGCACCCTGCCCTCGGCCTCGCGCAGCTTGGCCAGCGTGACGGCGGTCTTGCCCGAGCCGGCCGAGCCGACCAGCACCACCGGCGCGGGCAGGCGGCGCACGGCCTCCTGGGCGTCGTCGAAAACGATGGGCTTGTCGAGCAGTTCGAACTCGGCGCGCGTGGCGTGCAGCCAGCGCAGCGGCAGCGCCTCGGCGCCGCACTGGGCCGGCTCGATGGCCAGCTCGCGCTCGATCTTGGCCTCGTCCACCGGCGCGCCACGCAGGAAGCGCGACTTCTCGTAGGCGTGGTTCTCGATCACCTCCAGCGCCAGACACACCGTCTCGCCACCGTGGCGGGCAAACTGCAGCAGCAGCCGGTTGCTGTGATCGAGCTTGGCGCGGTAGTAGCCGCCGGTGTGCAGCTTCTTGACGTCGGGGCTTTTGAAATCACCGGCCTCGATGGCTGAGCGCAGCTTGGCAAACGCGGGCTTGACCCGCCGCAGGTCGAGATCTCTGTATTGCAGCAGGCGCATTCTTTGGGTCGTGCTTGAGGTGAAGTCGGTGACCCGATTTTGCCGGGCCATGGCGCAGTACGTGATCGTGCTCAACCGGTTTGCGCGGCCCTCCCGCCCAGCTCGAACAAGCGCTTGAGCTCGTGTTCAGGCAGCTGCCCGATCCACGTCTCGCCGGTGCCCACGGCCATCTCGGCCAACTCGCGCTTGCTGCGGATCATGGCGTCGATGCGTTCCTCGAAGGTGCCCCGCGTGATGAAGCGGTGCACCTGCACGTTGCGCTGCTGTCCGATGCGGTAGGCGCGGTCGGTGGCCTGCGCTTCGACGGCAGGGTTCCACCAGAGGTCAAAGTGCACCACATGGCTGGCCGCGGTCAGGTTCAGGCCCGTGCCGCCGGCCTTCTGCGAGAGCAGGAAGACGCGCTCGGCGGGTTCGGTCTGAAAGCGCTCGACCATCTTGTCGCGCCGCGCGCGCGGCACGCCGCCGTGCAGGAACTGCGGCTCTCGGCTGAAACCCGGGCCCGGGCCCGGGCCCTGGCGCTGGCTCTGACGTTCAGGCAGCCAACGCTGCAGCAACTCGCCCATCTCGCGAAACTGGGTGAAGACCAGCACCTTCTCGCGCGCGGCCTCGATCTCGTCGAGCAAATCGAACAGCCGCTCGACCTTGCCCGAGGCCAGCGGATCGTCGCCGCCCTGCTTCAAGTACTGCGCCGGGTGGTTGCAGACCTGCTTGAGCGCCAGGATCATCTGCAGCACCAGGCCCCGGCGCTGGAAGGTGTCGGACTGCCCGGCAATGCTGGCCAGGCCCTCGCGCACGACCGATTCGTACAGCGCCACCTGCGGCTTGGAAAGCGTGCAGTGCTGGTTCTGCTCGATCTTGTCGGGCAGGTCGCTGATGATGGTCTTGTCGCTCTTCAGACGCCGCAGCAGGAAGGGCGCCAGCACGCGCTTGAGCCGCTCGGCCGCGGCGGCGTCGCGGTCGGTCTGGATGGGGGTGGCGAACTCGCGGCCGAAGTGCGTCAGGCTGCCCAGGTAGCCACTGTGCGCGAAATCGACGATCGACCAGTAGTCCGACAGGCGGTTCTCGACCGGCGTGCCGCTCATCGCCACATGAGTGGCCGCATCGATCGCCTTGACCGCCTTGGTCTGCGCCGCTGCCGGGTTCTTCAGGTTCTGCGCTTCGTCCACGACCACGATGCGCCAGGGTAAGGCCTTGAGCCGGGCCGACTCGGCGCGCGCCACGCCATAGGTGGTCAGCAGCAGGTCGGGGCGTGCCGCGCCCTCCAACATCGCCCGCTTGCTGCCGTGGTAGATCTCCACCGACAGCGCGGGGGCGAAGCGCGCCACCTCCTTCTGCCAGTTGGTGAGCAGGCTGGTGGGCACGATCACCAGCGCGCGGCCAGCCGCGAGTTCGCCGCGCTCCTTCAGGTGCAACAGCAGCGCGATCACCTGCAGCGTCTTGCCCAGGCCCATGTCGTCGGCGATCACGCTGCCCAGGCCGAGCCGGGCATTGCGCGCCAGCCACTCAAAGCCGCGCACCTGGTAGGGCCGCATGGCAGCTTGCAGCCCGTGCGGCAAGGCGATCGGGGCACTGTCCTTGAGCTCGTCCAGCAGCTTGCGGGCCGCCTTGTTGAGGCCCACCGGCGCGCCCTCGAAGCTGCCGGCCAGGGCCACGCGCAGCAGGTCCTGCGCGCCCAGGCGCGGCGGCTTGGCGAGTTGCTGGCGCAACTGCTCGATGGCG
Source organism: Burkholderiales bacterium (assembly GCA_031420055.1). GTDB lineage: Bacteria > Pseudomonadota > Gammaproteobacteria > Burkholderiales > Burkholderiaceae_C > Rubrivivax. The sequence goes on from JANOLY010000210.1 coordinate 2,417, forward strand.
GCGGGGTCGAGATAGACGTATTCGCCCTTGAAGCGCACCACGCCCGTGGCCTTGCCCAGCAGGCGCTCAAATTCCTTGGGCGTCAGCGTTTGTTCGCCCAGCGCCACCTGCCAGTCGAAAGAGAAGATCTGGTCGGCCTTGAGGAACGACGGTGACACACCGGCCGTGGCCTTGATCTGCACCGACAGCCGCGGGCGCAGCAGCCGGTCCAGTGATTTGGGCAGCAGCGCGCGGATGCCCAGCAAGCGGATCGCCGGCAGGGCTTCGAACAGGAAGGCGGGCAGTTCGGCCAGGCCCAGCGGCAAGGGCTCGCGCGCGCCGGCGCGCACATAGCCGGCCAGCGGCGGATGGAACTCCGCCAGCAGCGCCACGGTTTGCAGCACTGCCATGCGCCGCGCCTGCCAGGCCGGCGCCTTCATCACCGTGGCCAGTGGCGTGGGCTTGTGGAGGATAGGCTTTTCAAACGCCCTTTTCCCTTCCCGACAGCACCCTGGACATGGCCGCCGACGCGCGTGAACCGGTCTTTGAACGTGGCTGAGGACTGTTGAGCTGTGACAGCCCAGCCGAAAAGCGTCTTTCTTGGGCGT
>JANOLY010000211.1:0-6525 GCA_031420055.1 Burkholderiales bacterium
GGCGAGCCGGTTTCATCGTGCGTGGTGCGCCGCGACGTGAGCGCCGCCGATGTTCAACGGGTGAAGCTGCCGCAGGGTGGAAATCAGCGGCTGGCGCTGGAAGCCCTGCGCCCGATGTTCAAGGCATCGCAAGTGCTGGGCATGGCGGGTGCGCCGCCGCAGCGCCCGTGCATCGAACTGGAAGCCGCTGTTACCGCTGGCGCTGCGCACATGACCTGCCCGACCGACCGCCGCGCAACACGCGCCAGAGAGGCGATTACGGGCCTTGTGTCGCGTGGTGTGCTGGCCTGCTGCGATGGCTGGGTGTGGCTGACATGAGGAACCGAACTTCTCCGTTTTCTCCGTTTTCGGTGGATTCCGTAACCGAACTTCTCCACTCCCCCTATAGGGGAGAGAGAAAACGGGGGCATTCGTTCGGGGGTGGAAGTCAAAGGCCCGGCCAGCAAGCTGCGCCCCGAGCAAGCCGTATTTATCGGGCGCATACGGGCAGCCGGTGGCGTGGCCTTTCTGGCGCGTGACTGCCGCGACGTGTTGCGCGAACTTGAAAGCAACCAGAGGAAATCAGCCAATGAGCAAGACGAACCGCACCCGCATTGACTACATGCCCTGCCCTGCCGCCCTGGAGGCGCTGAAGGCCGCGCACAAACTCCACCCGGACCACATCACCCAACGGCTGTTGGACCGGCTTGTAATCGTGGGCTTGTCTGCGCTGGCGCATGGGCACTGGGTGCCGCCACGGCTGCATGGGCGCAACCGTGACGCCTGGACGCTGCCCGAAGAACTGCGCCGCCTCGTGCCGGACGCAGACGGTTAAACAATGGCCGACAAAGGGCGAGAGTCCGGGAAACGGGCCAGTACGCGCACGCGCGCGAGGGAGTCAACTCCGCAATCCCCTGTTGGGGCAACAACTTAGGCCATGTACTCAGGGCACCGGCTGGCGACTGACGATGACAGGCAGAGCCGGGAAACTGCGCAGTACGCGCGCGCACGCACGAGGCACCCGCAACCAAGACACGCCCGGCCGCTGCGCCGGGTTCGTCGTTTCTGGCTGCTGGATTCGGCAAATCGTCTTACATCCGCCGTTACATGCAAAAAGCCGGGGCACCTGTTGTTAGTAGATGCTCACCGGCTTGGCCTTGAATTCATTGGGGTGGCTGATGGGGCTCGAACCCACGACAACAGGAATCACAATCCTGGACTCTACCAACTGAGCTACAGCCACCACTGAGCTTTGAATTATAGGCGCGCCGGGCTTGTGCTGACCTGTTGTGCTGACCTTGTTGTGCAGTACGGTTCAGCGCAAGGCGGCGGACGCAGCCTCGGCCACCGCCGCGGTCTTGATCTCGGCCTTGAAGCGTTTTCTCAACGCCTCCTGGTAGGCCAGGCTCTCGGCGGCTGCCCAGGCCTGGGTGTATTGGGACTGCAGCTGCGCGTCGCCACCGGGCAATGGTTCGCGCGGCAGCACCTTGCTCACCCGCAACACCACGTAGCCCTGCGCGCCCAGGTCGACACCGGTGACCACCGGCAGCTTGCTCGGGTCGGCGCGCAGAACGGCATCAATGACACTGCGCGGTGCGCCTTGGGCTTGCGTGCGCGACAAGGTCAGGTTGATCGGCAGCGTCTCGGTGGGGGCCTTGGCCAGCGCCTCCTGGCGGGCCTCGCCTGCCTTGCGCGCCAGCGCTGCGCTTTGCTGCAGGACCAAGCGATTGCGCACGCCTTCTTTCACCTCGGCCAGCGGTAGCGTGCGCGCCGGGGTGTGCTGCACGATGCGCGCCGACACCAGCTGGTTCGCGCCGGTCTCGACGGCATCGGTGTTGCGCTTGTTGCGCACGGCATCGTTGCCGAACACCGCCTCGAGCAGCTTGGCCGAGGCCAGCGGCCCGCTGGCTCCGGGCTGCGGCGTGCGCTGAACGGTGGCTGTGAGTTTGCTCAGCTTGAGTTTGTCGATCACCGGCTGCAGGCTGTCGGATTGTTCGAACACGGTGTTGGTGAATTGCTCGGCCACCTCGACGTACTTCTTCTGTGCCAACGACTTGCGCACTTCGGCCTCGATCTCGGCCCGCACGGCTTCGAAGGGCTTCTTTTCGCCTCCGCGCACCGCCGTGAGCGTGATGACGTGGAAGCCGAAATCGGTTTCGATCAGATTGCCGATCTCGCCGACCTTCATCGCGAACACGGCGTTGTCGAAGGGCTTCACCATCGCGCCGCGACCGAAAAATTCGAGGTCTCCGCCCTTGGCGGCCGAGCCCGGGTCGTCGGAGTTCTTGCGCGCCAGTTCTGCGAAGCTCGCGGGCGCTTTGCGCGCCTGGGCCAGCAGAGCCTCGGCGCGTTCTTTGGCCTTCTGGCGGTCTGCACCGGACATACCGGCTTCGGCCTTGATGAGAATGTGGCTGGCCCGGCGCTCTTCGGCCGCCGTGTAGCGGCTGGCGTTTTCCGTGTAGTACTTGCGCAGGTCGTCTTCGGGCACCAGCACGCCGGCACTCAGCGCCGCCAGGTCCAGCACCACGTACTCGATGGTGGCTTGCTCGGGTGTCCGGAACAGGGTGTCGTTGGCCTTGAAGTAGGCCTCGATCTCGGCGTCACTGGGATTCACCAGGGCGCGGTAGGCGCCCGCATCGAAGCGCTGCAGTTGCACCTCGCGGCGCTCGAACATGGCGTCCAGCGACAGTCTGGCCGTATTGGCGGGTGCCAGGGCCGTCTGGGTCACCGCGGACAGCACCTGCTGCATCGCCAGTTCCTGGCGCAGCTGCTGGGCGAACAGCTCAGAGCTCAGGCCCTGCATGGCCAACAGTTCGCGGTTGACAGTGCCGTCGGGGTTGCGGATGCCTGCGTACTGCTCGTCGGTCTGGAACAGTCTTTGCAGCCGGGCATCACTGGGGGTCAGGTGCAGGTCGCGAGCCGCGGCCATCAGCACGCGTTCGCGCACCAGGCTGTCCAAGGTATCACGCCGCGCCTGGGGCGTGTCCAGCGTCTTCACGTCCAGCGTGGGCGACTGCCGCCGCACACGTTCGACATAGCGCTGGTGTACCTGGTTCCACTCGGCACGCGTGATGGACTGCCCGTCGATTGTGGCCACCGCCGCGTTGTCACCGCCGGTGGACCGGGCGTAGTTCTCAACGCCGAAGAACACGAACGACGGGATGATCAGCAGCAGCAAGAAGCCCAGCGTGAGCTTGGAGTGGGTGCGAAAGAATTCGAACATCGGTTCAGAGCCTGGCGCCCGAATGAGTAAGTGTGCGTCGCAACATTACCCGCGCGGCCATGCACTGCGCGGGTGTGTGGACGGAATGGTGGGTGCTGACGGGTTCGAACCGCCGACCTACGCCTTGTAAGGGCGCCGCTCTACCGACTGAGCTAAGCACCCGGGTGGGTTACTTGACGCCGTTGAGCGCGTCTTTCAAGCCCTTGCCGGGCCGGAACTTTGGCACCTTGGAGGCCTTGATCTTGATCGCCGTGCCGGTGCGCGGGTTGCGTCCGGTGCGCGCCTTGCGCTTGTTCACGGCAAAGGTCCCGAACCCGGTGATGGTGAGGCTGTCACCCTTCTTCAACGTGGTCTTGACGGCACCGATGACGGCCTCGAGCGAGCGCCCGGCTGCGGCCTTGGAAATGTCGGCCTGCTTGGCGATAACTTCGATCAGTTCACTCTTGTTCAATTCACTGCCCCCTCTCAAGGTGGATCGGTACTCGGATCTTGAAGATTCTTGCGGACTGCCCAGCACCTCAAAGACTACAACTGCCCAGGCCCGATTGATTAGAGCCCCCGCGCTTTCAAGGTGTCAAGCGGAGGCGGGATTCTAGGCCCAATCAGCCACTGAACCCCCGTGTTTAAGGGTGCGCGCAGACCCATCATGCGAGTGCTTTCACGCTTGACAGCGTGAGCCCGCCGACCTACATGCCCAGGCGGCTTGCTTGCGCGCCGCGGCCGGTCAGCCGGCGCTCACCACGGCCGCCAGCGCGCGGCCCAGGTCGGCCGTGCCGGCACGCCCGCCCAGGTCGGGTGTGCGTGGCGCGGCGGGGTCGGCCAGCACGGTCTCGATGGCAGCCAGCACGGCGTCGTGCGCGTCGCGGTGGCCCAGGAAGTCCAGCATCATGGCCACCGACCACACCTGTCCGATGGGGTTGGCCACGCCACGCCCGGCGATGTCGGGCGCGGAGCCGTGTACGGGTTCGAACAGGCTGGGCCACTGCCGTGTGGGGTTGAGGTTGGCCGAAGGTGCGATGCCTATCGTGCCGGTGCACGCCGGGCCCAGGTCGGACAGGATGTCGCCGAACAGGTTGCTGGCCACGACCACGTCGAACTGCTGCGGCCGCTGAACGAAGAAGGCGGTGAGGATGTCGATGTGGAAGCGGTCCACGCTCACGCCGGGGAAGGCCTGGGCCATGGCCTCGACGCGTTCGTCCCAGTAAGGCATGGTGATGGCGATGCCATTGCTCTTGGTGGCCGAGGTGAGCTTCTTGCGCGGGCGCGACTGCGCCAGCTCGAAGGCGAACTTGAGCACGCGGTCCACGCCCACGCGCGACATCACCGTTTGCTGCATGACGATCTCGCGTTCGCTGCCCTCATACATGCGCCCGCCGATGCTGGAGTACTCGCCCTCGGTGTTCTCGCGCACGATCCACATGTCGATTTCACCGGGCTGCAGCGCCTGGCCGTCGCGGTTGACGAGCGGCGAGCGGATGCCCGGCATCAGCCGCGCCGGACGCAGGTTCACGTACTGGTCGAAGTCGCGCCTGAACTTCAGCAGCGAACCCCACAGCGAGATGTGGTCGGGCACCAGCGCCGGCCAGCCCACGGCACCGAACAGGATGGCGTGGTGGCCACCGATGCGGTCCTTCCAGTCGGGGGGCATCATCTGCCCGGTGCGCTGCCAGTAGGCGCAGCTGGCGAAGTCGAACTCGTCGACGCGCAAGGGGATGCCGAAGCGGCGCGCCGCGGCGTCCAGAACGCGCAGGCCTTCGGGCATTACCTCGGTGCCGATGCCGTCGCCGGCGATGACTGCGATGCGGTGGGGGGACATGAAATCTCCTTGGGTTGAGGGGGCTGTGCGCGCACGACCAGCCACACGCCGGCGGCGGTCAGCGCCAGCCCGGCCAGCACCGGGGCGGTGAGTTGTTCACCAAACAGTATCCAGGCTAGCACCGCGGTGCACGGCGGCACCAGGTACAGCAAGCTGGTCACGGCCGTGGCCGCGCCGCGCTGGATCAGCAGGTACAGCAGCGAGCTGCCGCCCAGCGTCAGCACCAGCACCGACCAGGCCATGGCGGCTATGAATTCCGGGTGCATGTCGATGTGGCCACGCTCGAACAGCGCCAGCGGCGCAGTCACAGCCAGTGCCGCCATGAGCTGCACGGCATTGGCGGTGCGCACGTCGCAAGGCTTGACAAAGCGCTTCTGGTACAGCGTGCCCACCGTGATGGCCAGCAGGGCCAGCACGCCGAGTGCCAGGTTGGCGGCCGTGACCTCGCCCACGCCCAGCTTGCGCCCAACCACCAGCAGCAGCCCGGCCAGGCCCAGCGCCAGACCCAGCCACTGGCGCGGTGTGGTGTGCCGCTCGGACCCCATGGCACTGACCCACAGTGCCGTGAGCACCGGCTGCAGGCCCACGATCAGCGCTGCCGTGCCCGCGCCCATGCCGCCCTTCACGGCAGCCCAGACGCCGCCGAGATAGCCCGCGTGCACGCCCAGGCCCACCACGGCCAAATGCAGCCACTGCGCGCGTTCGCTGGGCCAGGCCGCACGCGACCAGCGAATCCAGCCCAGAAACACCAGCACCGACAAGGCATAGCGCCAGCTCAGGAAGCTCAGCGGCGGTGCGTGCGGCATGCCAAAGCGCGCGACGACGAAACCGGTGCTCCAGATCAGCACAAAAACCAGCGGCATGGCCTGTACCAGGCGGGCCTGCCGCTCAGCCGCCGTCATTTGGCTTTGGCCCGGATCTCGGGGATGGCCTTTTGCAGGTAATAGACCATGGACCAGACGGTGAGCACGGCCGCCACCCACATCAGCCCCGTACCCCAGGGCCGGGTGGCCAGCACGCCAAAGGCCACGCCGTCATACAGCAAGAAGGGGATGGCGATCATCTGCGAGAAGGTCTTGAGCTTGCCCAGCATGTGCACGGCCACGCTGCGCGAGGCGCCGATGTGGGCCATCCATTCGCGCAGCGCCGAGATGGCAATCTCGCGGCCGATGATGATCAGCGCCACCAGCGTGTCCACGCGGCCTTGTTCCAGCAGCACCAGCAGGCACGCACAGATCAGGAACTTGTCGGCCACGGGGTCGAGAAAAGCGCCAAAGGCCGAGGTCTGGTTAAGCTTGCGCGCGAGCCAGCCGTCCAGCCAGTCGGTGGCTGCGAACAGCACGAACAGCGTGGTGGCCACCATGTTCTTGTTGCCTTTGTCCCAGGGCTGGTGGTAAACGCCCACGATGAACGGGATCGACGCAATACGGGCCCAGGTCACCAGCGTGGGGATGGTCAGGAACATGCAGGGATTGTGACGCTGTGGCGGCGACTGGGCTGTACTGCC
>JANOLY010000212.1:0-1645 GCA_031420055.1 Burkholderiales bacterium
AACCCCGACCGCCCCGGCAGACACGCTGGCGCCGTTGAAGTCGGTGGTGATGCCGCTGCGCTCAAAGGGGCGGCGCAGGTAACGAACGCGATGCTGCGTCTCGTCCAGAAACTCGACCATGGCCAGAATGAAGTCATCGGGCTTGTTCAACGAATACAGGATCTCGTTCTTGGTGACGGTGACGGTGTCAGCGCCGGTGACCCGGCCCTTGACTTCGATGAACCTCAGCTTGCCGGTGCCGGGCACGCGGCTTTCGACGTCGTAACCGAGCTTCTCGAATTCGCGGTCAGTCGGATCGAAGCCCAGGCTTCGCTCGATTTCCATCACGGCAGCGCGCGCCCGTGCGGCACTGGCCTGCGTGTCCGCGGGGGCGGTCGGGGTTGCAGCGGTCCGCCCGGCCATCAGCGCGAGCAGGCCCATAGGCATGACGAGCAACCCGCCCAGCACGACGGGCGGCAAAGGCGATATCTGCGCTTCAAGTTTCAAGTCCTGCAGCCGCTTTTGCAGCCGGCCCTGAAGCAGGTCGGCCCGTTTGCGCGCCTCGCCTGAATTCAGGCGGGCGTTGGGCCGGCCCGCGTGTTCCTGCAGCTTCAATTGCTCGGCCCGGTGGTCCCAATAAGTGATCTCTTTGGTGAGCCGGTCTTTCACTGCAGCTTCGGTCTTGGCGATGAGCGCGAGCTTGCCGCCCCGTACCTCGGCCAAATGCTGCGGCACCACGTTTGCCACCGCGTGGCCCAGAGCCCTTTGCTCCACGTCGCGGCTGACCCAGACGCACTCGGGCCGGCCCAGGATGGCTTCGACGCCGGGCTCGCCATCGGCCAGCGGCCGGTAGTCCAGATAGGGCGCGTACTGGATGTGGCGCATGGCGCCGTCGGCAGCCAGTTCGACGTACAGCATGCGCCGCGAAACGATGCGGCGCTCGCCGGACCGGGTGAGGCTCGCGTCCTGGATCGAGTGCTCCAGAAAGAAGAGCATGCGCGGCTGCGTGCCGGGGTCGCGTTCGTCCACCAGCACCGTGCCGCGCTTGAGCAGGTCACGGTGGCGTTCCAGAGTGAGGTCAATCACCGAGTCGAGCAGCGGATGACCCGGGCAGACAAACGCCGCCAGCGGCTGCCCCTGCGGCGTGACGAGCGCTTTCTCAAACGCGATGCGTTCGTAGCGCGGCTGCACCGGCTCGCCGGTGCCGATCAGACGGTCTCGGTGGCGCACAGGCGCCGGCACATGCGTGACTTCGTAGCGCCTCGGTTCGCGTTGTTTGGCGCTGCCGCCCAGGCGCTTGAAGGCTTCGAGAAAGAACGATTCGATGTAATGCGGCTGCAGGCGGCGGGCGTCGGCGCGCTCCATGTCTTCGTGGATGCGCTGCACGCGGCTGACGTCCATCACGTCGTGGGCCAGCGCGCGGTCTTCCAGCAAGTCCTGCAAATGCCGGCGGTTCAGCGCGCTGTCGAGCACGGTGGTGAGATAGGCCTTGACCTCGGGGCGTTCGCCGAAGCGGACGGCCTGGATCAACAAGTCGCGCAGCGACTTGCCCTCGAACTGGAGCTTGCCGAGCACGTCGAACACCTGCCCGCCCAGCGCCTGGCGAGCCAGTTCGAGCTTTTCCAGCAACCTGCGGTAGACGTCGCCTTCGCGTGTTTCTTCGGCC
>JANOLY010000213.1:0-5026 GCA_031420055.1 Burkholderiales bacterium
GACAGCCAACTCGGGCTACCTCACCCGCAGACTGGTGGACGTGACGCAGGACTTGGTGGTGACGCAAGCCGATTGCGGCACGCAAAACGGCATGAACCGCCGTGCGCTGGTGGAGGGTGGTGAAGTCATCGAGAGCCTGCGCGACCGCATCCTGGGTCGTGTCACGGCCACCGAAGTCATGCACCCCGAGACGCAAGAAGTCATGGTCGGCGCCGGGCAGATGCTGGACGAAGACCTGATCGACGTGCTCGAAGCGGCCGGTGTCGACGAAGTGAAAGTGCGCACCGCACTGACCTGCGCCACGCGCTTCGGCATCTGCGCCAAGTGTTACGGCCGCGACCTGGGCCGCGGTGGCGAAGTCAACGTGGGCGAGGCCATCGGCGTCATTGCGGCGCAGTCGATCGGCGAGCCCGGCACCCAGCTGACGATGCGCACCTTCCACATCGGTGGTGCGGCTTCGCGTGCGGCAGTGGCCAGCAGCGTCGACGCCAAGAGCGACGGCATCATCGGCTTCAACGCCACGATGCGCTACGTCACCAACGGCAAGGGCGAACTGGTGGTGATCTCGCGTTCCGGCGAAATCGTCATCACCGACCCGCACGGCCGCGAGCGCGAACGCCACAAGTTGCCGTACGGCGCCACGCTCAACATCAAGCCCGGCCAGACGCTCAAGGCCGGCACGGTGCTGGCCAATTGGGACCCGCTGACACGCCCCATCATCACCGAGTTCGCGGGCAAGGCGCGCTTCGAGAACGTCGAAGAGGGCAACACGGTGGCCAAGCAGGTGGACGAGGTCACGGGCCTGTCCACGCTGGTGGTGATCGACCCCAAGCGGCGCGGTGCTGCCAAGGTGGTGCGCCCGCAGGTCAAGCTGCTGGATGCGGCCGGTGTGGAAGTGAAGATCCCCGGCACCGACCACGCCGTGACCATCGGCTTCCCGGTCGGCGCGCTCATTCAAGTGCGCGACGGTCAGGACCTGGGCCCCGGCGAAGTGCTGGCACGCATCCCCATGGAAGGCCAGAAAACACGCGACATCACCGGCGGCTTGCCGCGGGTGGCAGAGCTGTTTGAAGCGCGCAGCCCCAAGGATGTGGGCCTGCTGGCCGAGATCACCGGCACCATCAGTTTCGGCAAGGAGACCAAGGGCAAGAACCGCCTGCAGATCACCGACCCCGAAGGCAAGGTGCACGAAGAGCTCATCGCCAAGGAAAAGAATATCCTGGTGCACGAAGGCCAGGTGGTCAACCGCGGCGAGCTGGTGGTGGACGGCAGCGCCGACCCGCAGGACATCCTGCGCCTGTTGGGCATCGAAGAGCTGGCGCGCTACATCGTTGACGAAGTGCAAGACGTGTACCGCTTGCAGGGCGTGAAGATCAACGACAAGCACATCGAGGTCATCGTGCGCCAGATGCTGCGCCGTGTGCAGATCACCAACAACGGCGACAGCAAGTACATCAATGGCGAACAGGTCGAACGCAGCGAGCTGCTGGACACCAACGACGCCCTGCGTGCAGCGGGCAAGATCCCGGCCACGCACGACGATGTGCTGCTGGGCATCACCAAGGCCAGCTTGTCGACCGACAGTTTCATCAGCGCGGCGTCCTTCCAGGAAACCACCCGCGTGCTTACCGAGGCTGCCATCATGGGCAAGCGCGACGAGCTGCGTGGGCTGAAGGAAAACGTCATCGTCGGGCGCTTGATCCCGGCCGGTACCGGCATGGCCTTCCACGAAGCCCGCAAGGCCAAGGAAGCGATGGACGAAACCGAGCGCCGTGCCATTGCATTGCAAGAAGCCGAAGAGCTGGCTGCCGTGCAGATGGCGCAGGTCGATGCCGCCACGGCGGCGGCCGCAGCGGCCGGCGAGACGACCGAGTAAGGCCCGCCAGGTCCGGGCACCACAAAGGGCGGCTTCGGCCGCCCTTTTCACGTCTGGGGTGTCCAGTCGCCGGGTCGGGCGATGCGCAACCCGTGCCGGGCGGCACGGCGTGCCAGCTTGAGCAGGGCGCGGTCGTGGGTGAGTAACCAAAGCGCGCGCTCGGCCAAGGCCAGGTCGAGAAAAACCTGGTCGTCCCGGTCCGAGCAGCGCAAACCGATGGCGGGGTTGATGGTCGGTGTGTCGCGGGGCACCGCGAGTCGGTCGAACAGTACCAAGGCGGCAGCGGCGTCGGGCGACCAGCGCGCCAGGCTGGTGTGGGCCAACATGTGGCCCAGCTCCTGGCGCATGGGCGCGCAGGCCACCCAGCACAACTGGCCGCCTTCAACGGCCTGCGCGAGCGCCTGGACCCGGGGGTCGGCAAAGACCAACCAGTCCAAGACGGTGTTGGTATCCAGCACCACCACAGGCGGGCCGGCTGCCGTTTCGGGGTTCAACTTGGCGCCTGCCTTGCTGTTCAGTGCGGGCCCGAATATACTGGAAGGCTTTTCGGCAGCTTGCCGCGCTGATCCCGACGCCTCATTGCGGCTGTTTCGGGGTGCGCACCCGGGCACCAGGACAGACCCCCACCGGTTCGGTGAGCGAGTGTCCAGGCCGCCTGCAGAGGTCCGAAAAGAACGCGCAGCCTCAAAAGTCCGGACCAAGGGAACTCGTTACCTATGCCAACCATCAATCAACTCGTGCGCCACGGCCGTCAGGTCGAAGTCACGAAGTCCAAGTCGCCTGCGATGCAGAACAGCCCGCAGCGCCGCGGGGTCTGCACGCGTGTCTACACCACCACCCCGAAGAAGCCGAACTCGGCGCTTCGCAAGGTGGCCAAGGTGCGCCTGACCAACGGTTTCGAGATCATCTCGTACATCGGCGGCGAAGGGCACAACCTGCAAGAGCACAGCGTGGTGCTGGTGCGCGGCGGTCGTGTCAAGGACCTGCCGGGTGTGCGCTACCACATCGTGCGCGGCTCGCTGGACCTGCAAGGCGTGAAAGACCGCAAGCAGTCGCGTTCGAAGTACGGCGCCAAGCGCCCCAAGAAGGCCTGATGAGCCTACTGCGCGGCCCGGATCGGCTCCTGCGCTGCTCGCCGTACACGAGTACGGCTGCGCTGCTCGAAGCCGCTGCGGACCGCTCGCTACGGCTTCTCAGACCTTCTTGACAGGGTCTGCGAGCCGAGTAAGTGGCCGGTCATGATGACCGGTCGAGGCGGCGGGGCAACCCGGCGCCAACTGAAACCCCAGAAGGAAGATTGACATGCCACGTCGCCGCGAAGTACCCAAACGCGAAATCCTGCCCGACCCGAAATACGGATCGGTGGACCTGTCCAAGTTCATGAACGTCATCATGGAATCGGGCAAGAAGGCCATTGCCGAGCGCATCATTTACGGCGCACTCGAGCAGGTCGAAACCAAGTCGGGCAAGGACCCGCTGGAAATCTTCATGCTGGCCATGAACAACATCAAGCCCATGGTCGAGGTCAAGTCGCGCCGCGTGGGCGGTGCGAACTACCAGGTGCCGGTTGAAGTGCGCCCGGTGCGCCGCCAGGCCCTGGCCATGCGCTGGCTGAAGGAATCGGCCCGCAAGCGTGGCGAAAAGTCGATGGCAGCGCGCCTGGCTAATGAGCTGCTCGAGGCCTCAGAAGGCCGTGGCGGCGCGATGAAGAAGCGCGACGAAGTCCACCGCATGGCCGAAGCCAACAAGGCGTTCTCGCACTTCCGTTTTTAAGTCAGCCGCTGAACCCCGGCTTCCGGCCGCTTTCACGGGTTTTCACCAGCCCGGGAGCGGCTCCTGTATTTGGAGATTCACCATGGCCCGCAAGACCCCCATCGAGCGCTACCGCAACATCGGTATCAGCGCCCACATCGATGCTGGCAAGACCACTACCACCGAGCGCATCCTGTTCTACACGGGCGTGAACCACAAGATCGGTGAAGTGCACGACGGTGCTGCCACCATGGACTGGATGGAGCAGGAGCAAGAGCGCGGCATCACCATCACCTCGGCGGCCACCACCTGCTTCTGGAAGGGCATGGACTTCTCGCACCCCGAGCACCGCATCAACATCATCGACACCCCCGGGCACGTGGACTTCACCATCGAAGTCGAGCGCAGCATGCGCGTGCTGGACGGCGCGTGCATGGTCTATTGCGCCGTGGGCGGCGTGCAGCCACAGTCTGAAACCGTCTGGCGCCAGGCCAACAAGTACAAGGTGCCGCGCCTGGCCTTTGTCAACAAGATGGACCGCACGGGTGCCAACTTCTTCAAGGTCTACGACCAGATGAAGGCGCGCCTGAAGGCCAACCCGGTGCCCATCGTGGTGCCCATCGGGTCTGAAGAGAACTTCATCGGCGTCATCGACCTCATCGTCATGAAAGCCATCATCTGGGACGAGGCTTCCCAAGGGATGAAATTCGAGTACCAGGACATCCCGGCCGAGCTGCTGGCCGATGCCCTGAAGTGGCGCGAGAACATGGTCGAGGCCGCCGCCGAAGCCAGCGAAACGCTGATGAACAAGTACCTGGAAACCGGCGAACTGACCGAGGAAGAAGTGCGCCACGGCATCCGCACGCGCACCATCGCGGCCGAGATCCAGCCCATGTTCTGCGGCTCGGCCTTCAAGAACAAGGGCGTGCAACGCATGCTCGACGGTGTGATCGATTTCATGCCCTCGCCGGCCGACATCCCGCCCGTGCCGGGCACCGACGACAACGACAAACCCGTCGTTCGCTATCGCACCGATGAAGAGAAGTTCTCTGCGCTGGCCTTCAAGCTGATGACCGACCCGTATGTCGGCCAGCTCACGTTCGTGCGCGTCTATTCGGGCGTGCTGAAGTCGGGCGACTCGGTCTACAACCCGATCCGCGGCAAGAAAGAGCGCATCGGCCGTATCTTGCAGATGCACGCCAACCAGCGTGAAGAGATCAAGGAAATTTTGGCCGGCGACATCGCGGCTTGCGTGGGCCTGAAGGACGTGACCACGGGCGAAACCCTGTGCGACCCGACGTCGATCATCACGCTGGAGAAGATGATCTTCCCCGAGCCCGTGATCAGCCAGGCCGTCGAGCCCAAGACCAAGGCCGACCAGGAAAAGATGGGCGTGGC
>JANOLY010000214.1:0-1786 GCA_031420055.1 Burkholderiales bacterium
AGACGCGGCCAAGAAGGCGCAAGCCCACGAGTTCATCCTGGGCTTGCAGGACTACAAGGGCCGCACCGGCTACGACGCGCAAGTGGGCGAGCGCGGCGTCAAGCTCAGCGGCGGCCAGCGCCAGCGCATCGCCATCGCCCGGGTGATCCTCAAAGACGCGCCCATTCTGGTGCTGGACGAAGCCACCAGCGCGCTGGACAGCGAGGTCGAAGTCGCCATCCAGGACCAGTTGCTCGGGCTGATGGAAGGCAAGACCGTGATCGCCATCGCCCACCGGCTGAGCACCATCGCGCGCATGGACCGGCTGATCGTGCTCGAGCAGGGCCGCATCGTGGAACAGGGTACCCACGCCGAGCTGCTGGTGTTGAAGGGCCACTACGCCAAGCTGTGGGCGCACCAGAGCGGCGGCTTCCTGGCCGAATCCGTCAGCGCCGAGCTGCCCGCCGAGGACGGCCCGCTGGACGACATGCGGCCCGAAGAGCGCGCCGAGCCCGACACCGACCACGAGCCGCCGGCGGCGCGCTCGTAAGGTGGCGCATGGCCGCAAGGCGCTGCACCCTTCAGACCGACGACCTGTGTCCACGGCGGCACACGACGCAGGCATAGCGGCGCGGGACGCCCTAGATCAGCTCGAGTGCCTGACGCAAGAACTGCGCTGTCTCTGTCAGCCCGTTGCGCTCCATGGAGTCGGCAAAGGCGGCAGGTGTATAGGCAGGGTCCTTCAAGCGCGCGCGCATGCCCTTGAAGGCTGGAAGTACTCTGAACGCGTCAAGGTCGAGCTTCCCAGTCCATGCAGGCAGCCCGCATCTGGTCGCGCCGAAAATCAAAAGCGCCTGCTGGCCTTTGTCGCTGCGCCTCCAAACTGCGTGTCCACTCCAGGTCAATGCGTTGGGTCCATTTGGCGGCGTAGATGCCCGTGGCCGCCACGCTGATGAGCGCGTCGCAAGTGGCCACGGGGTACAGCACACAGGCATCAAGCAGTGCGGTGTAACGCGCATGACCGGCCATCGGGGGCTGCCCTGAGCAAGCTTGCGCCTAGTACCCCAGGCCAAGCTCGCGGGCGTTGTCGGCCATACGCTCCAGCGCCGCCTGTTGCTGGGCACGCATGTGGCGGGCGTACTCCAAGAGGTCTTCGTACAGGACGCGCCGATGTGAGCCGACCTTGCGGTGTTTGAGCCGGCCGGCTTCGATTTCCTTGATGACAAAAGGACGCGAGACATTCAGGAAATTGGCCACTTCGACGGTCGACAGTTCTTGCTTCTGAGGCATCAGGACGATGGTTTGACGTCTGACCATCAAGCCCAGGGTCTGGCCAATGAAGCGCAAAACTGCCGGCGGCACCGACACGGTGGGCGTCGAGCCGTCCTCACTGACCACCGTGATGCTTGCTGCACGCGAGTGATCGAGTGACTCCATGATGAGCCGCTGGGCCGCACGAACACCTTCCGCTTCTTCGGGGGTCAGCTCGGGTGGTAGTAGCCTCTCGCGCTCCATGGTTGCCATGCGAATCTCCGTCTTTCTGTTGGTGCGGGTCTGAAACTCAAGACGCTTTGCGCCATGGCTGCAATGTAGCGAATAAACGCAACAAATGCATCGAGCGAAGTGAGTAACATGCAACAGCAACCCCGAAACGGCGCCCATGTGCCCGGGTGGAAGGCCATGGAACAGCGTCGGCTGCACAACGCACGTAGCCGCGTCGCAGCCAGGCTCAAGGGCAGGCCGCAATCACCTGCGCCACAGCTGCCGTGAGCTTCTTGCCGTAGGGCACATGCAAGAACTCGTTGGG
>JANOLY010000215.1:0-12283 GCA_031420055.1 Burkholderiales bacterium
TGCAGGTCGTTGAAGGCGTAGTAGCCGGCGGCCGCCGGGCTCTTGTCCCAGCGCGGCAGCAAGGCCTGGCACTGGGCCGACACGTCCACGCCCAGCAGGTGCAGCCGCCACAGCACGGCCACGGCGTCGATGCGGTGCAGGGTGACCTTCAGCGCCTTGCCGCTGAGGTGGCTGTCAACGATGCGCAGCACGCCGGCCGTGTCCAGGCCTTCCAGCCGGAACAACGCTTTGTGCCACCACAGGTGCCCTGAAAAACCATTGCCCTCGGCCCACGCCGGCTGTTGTTGACGCAGCCAGGCGGCGCCCTCGTCGTAGCGGCCCTGCATTTCCATCACATGGGCCACGGCGTGCACGGCCCAGGGCACGCGCGGGTTGGCGGCCAGGGCGCGGCGGCCGGCTTCTTCAGCTTGCGGGTAGAGGTTGTTTTCTTCCAGGCCAAAAGCATGCAGCGCCAGCACATAGGGGTGCAACGGGTCGGACTCGCTCCACTCGGGCAGGGCGCGCGCCGGGCGCAGGCGCAGCGACGCGGTGTCGCCGCGGTAGAAGTCCCAGGACTGTGCCCATTGCAGCGCCAGCGCATCGCGCGGATGGTCCACCAGCAGCGTGTCCCAGGTGCAGCAGGCGCTGTGCCAGCGGCCGTCCAGCACCTGTTGCACGGCCTCGAGGTGGCCGCGTTCGCGCGCAGTGGCCGAAGCGGCCAGGGTGCGCGCGTGCGCCAGGTGGGCGGCGGCGTCGTCGCGCATGCCGGGCTCCGTCAGGCTGAGCAAGAAGCCGGCCTTCATCACGTGCGGCAAGGCCCAGCCGGGGTCGGCGGCGATGGCCGTGTCGAGGTCGGCCAGGGGCATGTCGTAGAACGACATCATGCGCCACAGCGCCAGTTCGGCGGCATCGCGTGCGGCGGCCGACGCGCTGCTGCAGGGGTTGTCGCGCAGATCCGGGTGGGGCATGGGCCGCAATGTAGCTTGCGTGCGTGACAGGTCGCGGCGAGCGGCGTCAGCCCTTGGCCAGGAAGCGGCGCAGGCTGGCGGCTGCCTGGCCGCGCACCTTGGCGCGCAGGAAGGGCGACCAGCCCAGCAGCAGGCCCGGCGCGCCCAGGGCCAGGCGGGACCAGCGCCAGAAGTCGAAGTGGTCGGTGTGGCGGGTGATGAGGCCGGCGGCGTAACAGGCTTGCATGGCGGCGCTGCCGAGTTGCGCGAAGGCCGCGTAGAAGCGGCTGATGGTGTCGCGGCTCAACCCTTGCTGGCGGGTGGCGCCCAGCTCACGGCGGCCAGGTCGTTGGCGGCGATGGGTGAACTGCTCCACAGCCCGCGCAGGCCGCGGCGAAACACTGCTACCTGGGCCGGGTTCCAGATGAACACGTTGACCGCATCCGTGGCCAGTTGGCGTTGCATGTCGCGCCAGACGCGGCCCTTCTCGCGGTTGTCCTTGAGCGCACCCAGCGTGGCCACCATGCCGCGGAAGTTCGCGCTGTCGTAGCCGAAGTAGTAGTTGGGGTCGGCGTAGGCGGTGGCGTAGTCGAGTGGCTCGACGTGGTTGATGAGCGTGAGATCGAACTGACCCTTGAACGGGCCGGCCAGCCACTGCGCCCACTCCACATTTTCGATCTTCGCGTTAATGCCTACCTGGGCCAGCTGCGCCGCGACGATCTCGCCGCCCTTGCGCGCGTACTGCGGCGGCGGCAGCGTGAGCGTCACGTTCAGCGGCGTGCTCACGCCGGCCTCGCGCAGCAGCGCACGCGCGCGCGCCGGGTCGTACGGGTGGGTCATGGTCAGGTCCACATAGCCCAGGTCCGAGGGCGTGAAGTGGCTGCCGATGGGTGTGCCCAGCCCTTCCTGCGCGCCGTCGATGAAGGCCTTGCGGTCGATGGCGTGCGACAGCGCACGGCGCACGCGCACGTCGTCGAAGGGTTTGCGGCGGTTGTTGATGGCCAGGATGCCCTTGCCATTGGTGCTGCCGATGGCCACCGTGAAGCGGCGGTCGGCCTGGAACTGCTTGAGTGCTTGCAGCGCGCCCAAGCGCGGCATGCCGTCGATGTCGCCGGCCAGCAAGGCGGCCACCTGGGCGGCCGGGTCGTTGATGAAGCGAAAAGTCACGCGCCGCAGCCGCACCTTGGCCGCGTCGCGGTGGCCGTCCCAGCGGGCCAGCGTGATGGCGCTGCCGCGGGCCCAGCTTTCCAGCTTGTACGGCCCCGTGCCCACCGGCTGCGTGGCGGCGCTGGCGGCGGACTTGGGGTGCAGGATGACGGCCGTGTTCTCGCCCAGGCGGAAAGGGATGGCGCCGTCGGCCTGTTTGAATTGCAGCACCACTGTCTGCGGGCTGGGTGTGGCGATGCTTTCGAGGTTGTCGAAGAAAGCCTTCTTGGCTTTGTTGCTGCTGCCCTCGGCGCGGGCACGGTCAAAGCTGAATTTCACGGCCGCGGCGTCCAGGGCCGCGCCGTCGGAGAACTTCACGCCCTGGCGCAGACGGAAGGTGTAGCGCTTGCCGTCTTCGGTGCGGTCCCAGGTCTCGGCCAGCAGTGGCAGCACGGCGCCGTCGGGCGCAATCTTGGTCAGGCCTTCAAAGATGTTGTAGTGCACCACCTCGCCGATGGCTGCCGCGGCAGCGCTGGTGGGGTCCAGGCCCGGCGGCTCCAGCACCATGCCCAGCACGACGGTGTCCTTGCGTTGCTGGGCCCAGGCCGCCGGTGCGGTGCCCATCAGTGGCAGGCCAGCGATGAGGGCGTTGAAGTGGCGGCGATCGAGGCTCATCAATAACTCTCCTGGCCCGGCGGGCGTGGCCATTCTGCGGCAAGTGCAGATGCGGCCCGCGCCCGGCCGGGCAAAGCACTGAGCAGGCGTTGGGTGTAGGGGTGCTGAGGTTGGTTGAACAACCGGCCCGGGCTGCCGCGCTCGACGATGCGGCCGTGCTGCAACACGATGACCTCGTCGCACACCATGTCCACCACCGCCAGGTCGTGGCTGATGAAGAGGTAGCTCAAGCCGTGCTGCTGCTGCAGGTCGCGCATCAGGTTGAGCACCTGGGCCTGCACCGACACGTCCAGCGCACTGACGGGTTCGTCGGCCACGATGAGCTTCGGTCGGGTGATCAAGGCGCGGGCGATGGCAATGCGCTGGCGCTGGCCGCCAGAGAACTCGTGCGGGTACTTGCCCAGGTCGGCAGCGCCCAGGCCCACGTCGTTCAGCGCTTGCCGCGCGCGCTCGCGCCGCTCGGCGGCGCTGTTCACACGGGCCGTGCCCCGCAGCAGGGCCAGTGGTTCGGCCACCGTTTGCAACACGGTGCGGCGCGGGTCCAGTGAACTGTAGGGGTCCTGGAAAACCATCTGGAACTGCGCCCGCGCCTGGCGCAGCGCCGCCGGCGCCAGGGCGTGCAGGTTCTGGCCGTTGAAGTTCACCTGGCCGGCGCTGGGCGGCTCCAGCGCCATCACCAGTCGCGCCAGCGTGCTCTTGCCCGAGCCCGACTCACCCACCACGCCCAGGCTCTGGCCGGCCTGCAGCGTGAAGCTGACGCCGTCCAGGGCCTGCACCTCGGGTGCGCCAGCCAACAGGTGCTGGCGCGGCAGACGGTAGCGCTTGGCCAGCGCGTCAACGACCAGCAGCGCCCTGCTCACGGGTCACCCAGCCGCAGGCAACGGGCCTCGTGGTCCGGGCCCACCCTGACGGCCGCCGGGGCAGCCTGGCGACAGGCGTGCAACACCCGCGGGCAGCGGTCGGCAAAGGGGCAGCCGGCAGGCATTTCGGCCAGTGATGGCACGCGCCCGGCGATGGTGGCCAGCCGGGTGTGCCGCGGCAGGCCCAGACGCGGCCGCGCCGCGAACAGTCCCTGGGTGTAGGGGTGCGCGAACTGCTCGAACACCGCTGCCGTGGGGCCGCTTTCCACCACCGTGCCGCCGTACATCACCACCAATTGCGCCACGCGGTCGGCCATCACGTCCAGGTCATGGCTGATCAGCACCAGACCCATGCCGTCTTCGCGCACCAGTTCAGCGATCAGGTCCAGCACTTCGCGCTGCAGCGTCACGTCCAGCGCTGTCGTGGGTTCGTCGGCGATCAGCAGGTCCGGCCCGCAGGCCAGTGCCATGGCGATCACCACGCGCTGGCGCTGCCCGCCTGAGAGCTGGTGCGGGTAGGCGTCCAGCCGCTGTGCCGCCTGCGGCAGCTGCACGCGTTGCAGCAGGCGCAGCGCCTCGGCGCGGGCCTGCTCGCGCGACAGTCCCTGGTGCACGCGCAGCGGCTCGGCGATCTGCCGGCCCACGGTGTGCAGCGGGTTCAGCGCCGTCATCGGTTCCTGAAACACCAGCCCCAAGCGGCGGCCACGCAGGCCGCACCAGTCCGCTTCGGGCAGGGTCGTCAGCTCGGTGCCGTCCAGGCGAATCGAGCCGGTCACGCTGGCGCCGTCGGGCAGCAGCCCCATCAGGGCCAACGCGGTCAGGCTCTTGCCGCAGCCCGATTCACCGACCAGCCCTAGCGTCTGCCCGCGCTGCAGCGTGAACGACACACCACGCAGCGCCTGGACCGCGCCACGCGCGGTGTTGAGCGTGACACGCAGGTCGGCGACTTGGAGCAGGGGCAGGGGCGAAGCCATGGGTGAGGAGACGGCAGCCAGGCTGCGGGTCAGCGCGGTAGCAGGTCGAGGTACGCCCCCGCAATGCGCTCAGCGCCGTCCAACCCCAGCGCCTGCATCAGGGCCTCGGCCACCGCGGTGCCGTGGGCGTCGGTCTGGCCATCGACCAACACCACTTCGAGCTCCATGAAGTCGCCCAGCGCCTCCACGCGGTCCAGGTGGATGCGCGTGGCGCCGGCGCGCAACAGCCAGCGCTGCTTGCGCACGCGGCCGATCACGCCGCAAGCACGCGCCAGGGCTTCGCGCAGGGCGGCGGCGTCGGGCACGGGCAGGCGCACGTAGTCGCTGGCTTTGGCCTCGCCGCTGTCGGGGCGGTGGTAGTGGATGAGCTCGGCGCTGCCGTCGGCAAACTCGCGCAGCTTCAGTCGGCCCTGCGGGACCTTGAAGAAGGTGTCGTCCTGCACGATGAGTTCGGGCTCGCCACGGGCGACTTCACGCGCACGGGGCAGGATGAACTCGACGCTCGCGATGCGCGCCTTGATCTCGATGTTGCGCGGCATCAGGCCGCCTCGGCCGCGATTTTCCGCAGCGCCTGTTCGAACAACTCGGGCGGCTGCCCGCCGCTGATGAGGTGGCGGTCGTTGATCACCACTGCGGGCACCGACTGGATGCCGGCCCGCTGCCAGAACTGCTCGGCCGCGCGCACCTCGTCAGCGTAAGTGCCGCTGGTCAGAACCTCCCGTGCCGCGAGGGCATTCAGGCCGGCCGCCGTTGCCAGTTCCACCAAAACGTCGTGCGCGCCAGGGTTGCGGCCGTCACCGTGGTAGGCCTGCAGCAGCGCGTGTTTCAAGCGCCGCTGCGGGTCGCCACCCTGCAGCCCGGCCCAGTGCAGCAGCCGGTGTGCATCGAAGGTGTTCCAGACGCGCAGGCGCTCACCAAACTGGAAACCCACCGCCGCGCCGCGCTCGCGGATGACACCCCGGTTGTGCGCCAGTTGCGCGTTGTCCATGCCGTACTTGGCTTTCAAGTAGTCGCCGGCGTCGGCGCCCTCGGCGGCCATGCCGGGGTTCAGCTCAAAGGGCTGGAAGTGGATGTCGACGGCGAAGTCCGGGCCCAGGCGTTGCAGCGCGCGCTCCAGCGCGTTCAAGCCCACGGCGCACCAGGGGCAGGCGATGTCGGAGACGAAGTCGATCTTCATGGGGCAGGCCTTGCAATGGTTGGTGACATGACGTGGGGCTGGCTCAGCGCTGGCGCGCCAGTCGCGGGTCCAGCAGGTCGCGCAGGCCGTCGCCCATAAGGTTCAGGCCCAGCACGCTCAGCATGATGGCCGCACCCGGCCACAGCGCCAGCAGCGGGGCCTGGAACATCAGCGTCTGCGCCTCGTTGAGCATGCGCCCCCAGCTCGGCTGCGGCGGCTGGGTGCCCAGGCCCAGGTAGCTGAGTGCGGCTTCGGCCAGGATCGCGGTGCCAAACGACACCGTGGCCTGCACGATGAGCTGGTTGGCGATGTTGGGCAGGATGTGGTCCCAGGTGATGGCCAGCGGCCCCTTGCCGGCGGCGCGTGCGGCGGTGACGAAGTCGCGTGCCCACACGGCGTTGGCCGCGCCGCGGGTGATGCGCGCGAAGATCGGGATGTTGAAGATGCCGATGGCCACGATGCTGAGCAACAGGCCCGGGCCGTAGATGGCTGTCAGCATGATGGCCGTCAGCAGCGCCGGGAAGGCGAAGGTGAAGTCGCTGGCGCGCATCACCAGCTCTTCCACCCAGCCGCGCCGCGCCGCAGCCAGCGCGCCCAGCGCCACGCCGATGGACAGGCCGATGCCCACAGCCACGACACCCACCAGGATGCTGTTCTGCGCGCCCACCAGCAGCTGCGAGGCGATGTCGCGGCCCAGGCTGTCGGTGCCCAACCAGTGAGCCATGCGGGGCCCTTGCAGCTTGTTCGCAATGTTGATGTCTGCCGGCGGGTAAGGTTGCCAAAACAGCGACAGCAGGGCGGCCGCGCACAGCAGCAGCGTCAACATGCCGCCCACGGCAAAGCTGGGGTGGCGCCAAGCGCGGCCGGCCAGGCGGGAGGCGGTTTCTGCCACGGTCTCGCTCATGCCAGGCGCACCCGCGGGTCGACCAGCGCGTACAGCACGTCGACCACGAAATTAACCAGCACCACGCTGGCCGCCAGCAGCATGACCACGTCGCGCACCACCACCAAGTCGCGATTGCCTATGGCCTGGAACACCAGCCGGCCTATGCCCGGTAGCACAAAGACGTTCTCGACCACGATGGTGCCGGTCAGCAGGTTGGCGAACTGCAGCCCGGCCACCGTCAGCACCGGGATCATGGCGTTGCGCAGCACGTGACGCCACAGCGCCTGGCGCCGGCTCAAGCCCTTGGCGCGCGCGGTGCGCACGAAGTCTTCGCGCATCACCTCCAGCACCGCCGAGCGGGTGACGCGCGTCAGGATGGCGGCCTGCACCAACGCCAGCGCCACGGCGGGCAGGATCAGCGCCTTCAGGCCCTCGTACAAGCCGCCACCGTCGTCCCCGTGCCAACCCGGGAAACCACCCGCGCTGACCCATTGCAAGTGCACCGCGAACAGCAGAATTAGCAGGATGGCGAACCAGAAGTTGGGGATGGCGATGCCGATCTGGCTGGCCGCCATCACGCCCACATCGCCAGCCCGGTTGTGGCGCGCCGCAGCGAAGATGCCCAGCGTCAGCGCCAGGCTGACGGTGATCGCCATGGCGATCAGCGCCAGTGGCAAGGTGACCTGCATGCGCTCGGCAATGAGCTCGGCAGTGGGCGTGTCGTAGCTGACGCTGCGCGCCGTCTCGCCCTGCAACAGCCCGCCGGCCCAGGCCAGGTAACGCTGCAGCGGCGGGCGGTCCAGCCCCAGCTTGGCCTGCAGCGCGGCCACCGCCTCGGGCGTGGCGGTCTCGCCCAACATCAGCTCGGCGGCGTTGCCCGGCAGCAGTTCCAGCACCGCAAACACCACCACCGAAGCCACAGCCAGGGTGAGGGCCAAGGTGGCCAAGCGTTTGAGCAGGAAGTGCAGCATCGCGGGCGATGATGCCCGAAGGCTGAAACCCGGCGCGGCACCGGCTGGCGCGGGCGAGCAGGCGGCTCTTGTGCTCTTCCTTGCACTTGTTGCACCTGTTCCCGCGCTGTCATACACTGTCTGACAGGCGCCTCAGGAGATCCATCATGCGCATCAATGCCCGCCTTGACGAAGCCACCGAACAGCAGCTTGACTACCTCACCCAGGCCACCGGCCAGAGCGTGAGCCACGTGGTGCGCGAAAGCGTCGCTCAGTACTACGTGCAACTCAAAGCACAGCGTCAGCCCAGCCGCTTTGTGGCGCTTTGCGTGGCCGGCCAGTGGAGCAGCGGGCGCAGTGATACCAGTACCCATGTGCGGTCTGTCGTGGTCGAAGCACTCAGGGCCAAGTACCCGCAGCACTTTGGCAACCCGCCGGCCCCGGCGGCGGTCGCCACGGCGCCAGCCAGGAAGGCTGCCGCGGCCAAGCCCAAACGCCGCGCCGCATGATCGCTGTCGACAGCGGGTTCCTCTTCGCCTTGGCCGACCGCACGGACCCTTGGCACGCGCGGACCGTAGCAGCCGCGCCGTCGCAAGAGGAAGGCTGGGTCACGACCTGGGCTGTGCTCACCGAAACCTGCCATCTCTACCAGGCGCGCATAGGCACCGCGCCTGCGGTGGCGCTGATGGAAGAGGTGGCCACAGGCGCCATACAGCTCTGGACGCCGCCAGCGCCGGCGCTGTTGGGGCTGCCGGCCCTGCTGCGAAAGTACGCCTCGCTGCCCATGGACCTCGCCGATGCCACGTTGCTACTGTTGGCCGAGCACCTGGGCCACGGTCGCATCCTCACGACCGACGAGCGCGACTTCGGCGCCTACCGCTGGAAGAGCCGCAAGCCGTTCAAGAACGTGCTGGCTGCGGCGGGCTGAAGGGCCGGTGGCCGCACGTGCCAGCACCAGCGTTCAGCGCTTGTGGTCGGCATGTCCATCACCTTGCTTTCGCGTCGCTGCGGCCACCACCCGCACCTTGCCGACCATGCCGGCTGCGTAGTGGCCGGCTATCAGGCAAGCGAAGTCGAAGTCGCCGGCGCGGTTGAAGGTCCAGATGATTTCGCCGGTCTTGCCAGGCGCCACATGCGCCATGTAGGGCTCGCTGTGCTCCATGCCCGGGAACTTGACCATCAGCGCGGCGTGTTCTTCGAGTTCCTTCTTCGTGCCGAGCACGAATTCATGCATCACGCCGCCGTGGTTGCGCAGAACGAACTTGATGGTCTCGCCTTGCTTGACTTCGATCTTGTCGGGCGTGAAGCGCATGTTGTCCGTCATCCTGAATTCGACGGTGCGCAGGCGGGCCTTGGCATCGCCGGCAATGCCCCAGTCCTTCTGTTCCTTCTTGACCGGGCCCGCCGGCGCGGCCCGCACGGGGTCCGGTTCGATGAGTCAACGGCAAGGCTGCGGCGGGTGCCTGCTTGCCGCCGCGGCGTCACCGACAATTGCGCCCTCTCCTGCTGCCGGGGCAGTTCGCGCGCCCCGCTCAACACCGTGCGCCCACTCGTCTTGACTTGTCTGCTCTTCGCCGGGCTGGTGGCCGCCACCACCACCCGGGCCGACAACCGCCCCGTGGCCGGCGTGGCCATGCCGGCGTTGTGGCCCGCGGGTGACGCAGCCGACACCCACTTCGGCACCCGCGTGCCCGACCCCTACCGCGAGCTGGAAAACGTCAAGGACCCGCGCGTGCAGGCCTGGCTGCGCGCCCAGGCCGACAGCACCCAGGCGGTGCTGAAGAAGCTGCCCGGGCGCGACGCGTTGCTGGCGCGCATGCAGGCCATCGAAAGCAGCGCTCAGGGCGCGGCCACATCGTTGCAGCGCACGCAAGACGGCCGGCTGTTCTTCTTGCGCCGCAACCCCGACGAGCAGCAACTGCGCCTCATGCTGCGCGAAGGCCTGGATGCCGACCCGGCCCGCGACCGCGTGCTGATCGACCCCGACGCGCTGAGCAAGGCGGCGGGCCGCCCCGTGGCCATCATGGATTACGCCGCCTCGCCCGACGGCAAGAAACTGGCCTATGCCTTGCAAGTCGGCGGCGCTGAGATCGGCGAGCTGCGCGTCATCGAGGTCGACAGCGGCATGCTGCTGGCCGGCCCGCTGGACCGCATCCGCTCCTCGGATGTCAGCTGGCTGCCGGACAGCCAGAGCTTCTTCTACGACCGGCTGCGTGAAGGCTTCGAAACGATGCCGGCCACCGAGCGCTTCCAGGATCGCACCCGCGTCTACCGCAGGCTGGACGGGCGCGAACACGTGGTCTTCAGCGCCAGCCGCGCCCCGGAGCTGGGCTTGCCGCCCATCGCCAACGGCCATGTGATGGCCGTGCCCGGGCGCCCCGATCTGGCCGCGGCCATCGTGACCCTGGGCGTGGACCGCAACCGGGAACTGCTGTTGGCCGACATGGCCGCGGTGCGTGCCGGGCTGCCAAAGTGGCGGCGTGTGGTGTCGGCGCGCGACGAGGTGGCGGGCATGACGTTCTTCGACGGCAACGTCTACCTGCGCAGCGCCAAGGGTGCGCCGCGCTTCCAGTTGCTGCGCCTGCCGCTGGACGCGCCCGACATGGCCCGGGCCGAGGTGGTGCTGGCGCAGTCGGCAGCGGTGCTGACGGCCGCGGCCGGCGCACGCGACGCGCTGTACCTGACCCAGCGCGACGGCGTCACCACCTCGCTGTGGCGTCTGCCGCGTGGCGCAAAAGTGCCTGAGCGTGTGGCGCTGCCCATCGAAGGCACGGTGGGGCTGGCCAATGTCGATGCCGACAAGGACGGCGCCGTGCTGGTGCTGGGCGGCTGGACGCGGGCCAGCGCCACCTTTCGCTACCAGCCGCCGGCCGATGGCCGCGTGGCGGGGGCACCGCCAGCCGAGGGCGGATCAGCCAGTGCACAGCCGGCCGATGGACAGCTGGTGCGCCTGCGACTGGCGCAAGCCGGCGCCTTCGACAGCCCGCCGGGCATCCAGTCGCGCGAAGTGCTGGTGCGCAGCCACGACGGCGTGATGGTGCCGCTGTCGGTGCTGTCGCGCAGCGATATCAAGCTCGACGGCAGCCACCCCGCGCTGCTGTACGGCTACGGCGCGTACGGCTCGGTGGAGTCGCCCGGCTTCAGTGCCCGGCTGCTGACGTGGCTGGAGCGCGGCGGCGTCTACGCCATCGCCCATGTGCGCGGCGGCGGTGTGTACGGCCGCGGCTGGCACGAGGCCGGTCACAAGACCACCAAGGCCAACACCTGGCGCGATGGCATTGCCGCGGCCGAATGGCTGGTCGCCAACGGCTACACGCGGCCGGCACGCCTGGGCGTCTATGGCGGCAGTGCTGGCGGCATCTTCATCGGCCGCGCCAGCACCGAGCGGCCCGACCTGTTTGCTGCCGGCGTCGTCTCGGTGGGCGTGCTGGACACCGTGCGTAGCGAGCTGCGTGCCAACGGCGTGGCCAACGTGCCCGAGTACGGCACGGTGGCGCGCGAAGACGAGTTCCGCGGCCTGCTGGCCATGAGCAGCTACAACGCGCTGAAGGACGGCACGGCCTATCCGGCGGTGATGCTCACGCACGGCGTCAACGACATCCGCGTCGATGTCTGGCAGGCGGCCAAGTTCGCCGCCCGCGCCCAGGCCAACCCGGCGCAGGTCAAGCCCGTGCTGATGCGCCTGGACTACGAGGCCGGCCACGGCGGCGGCAGCTCGCGAGCCCAGGCGCAGGAACGCCAGGCCGATGTCTGGGCTTTCCTGCTGTGGCAGTTCGGCGTGCCTGAATTCCAGCCCGCGCCGTGACGGCGAAGAGCAGGCGCAAAATAACATCAAAAGTATGATCAAGCGATGTTTACAGCAGCCTTTGGAGACGTCGAATGAGCACCGTGCGCAAGACGATCACGTTGACGAACAAGCAAGATGACTGGATCAAGGCCCAGATAACTGCTGGTAACTACACCAATGACAGCGAGTACATCCGCGACCTGATTAGGCGCGAGCAAGAGCGCGCCGCCGATCTGGCGGCAGTACACGCGGCGCTGGTCGAAGGCGAAAACAGCGGCGAGCCGCGTCGGTTCGACGCCGCCAAGTTCAAACAAACCATGTTGGCGTTGAATGGCCCGTGAGTTCCGCCTCACGCCTGCCGCTGAGCGTGACCTTGAAGGTATTTGGCAGTACAGCTGCGAACTGTGGGGCGTGGACCAGGCCCACAAATACATCGACCTCATGACCCAAGCATTTCAGGGCTTGGCGGACGCGCCCATGGCTGCACGGGCCTGTGACCACATCCGGGCGGGCTACCGGTACCGCGTGGTCGAGCGGCATGTGGCGTACTTCAAGCTCGCGCCCTACGGCATTACGGTGGTGCGCGTGCTGCACGACCGAATGGACGCGAAGCGCCACCTGTAGCTCACGCGCCGGTGGCGAGTTCGGAACTTGGCTGCGGCGCGCGATTTCGCGGCCCACCCTCACGACAACTTGTAGGTCTGCAGGTGGATGCTGGTCTCGGTGGCACCTATGCCCTTGATCAGCCGCACCCGCTCCAACACCTCGGCGAGTTCGCCCAAGGTGCCGGCGCGCAGCCCGGCCAGCAGGTCCCAGCGGCCGTTGGTGTCGTGCAGTGAGGCCACGCCAGGCTCGCCCAGCAAGGTGCTGATGACGGCGCGGGTCTGGTTGCCTTCGACCGC
>JANOLY010000216.1:0-2183 GCA_031420055.1 Burkholderiales bacterium
AAGCGGTACGCCACCGTTCCGGCTTGAGGCACCGAGGCCCAGTACGGCAGCCGCACGCCATGTTCGCACGCGTACATGTTGTGCACTGTGCCAGCAGCCTCTTCCCACCAGCGGATGCTCAAGTTGCCGGTGTCGAACACCTCGCGCAGCTTGTCACCCACCGCATCGACGATGCCCTGGAAGTCCAGCGCCGCGCCCACCGCCTGCTGGATGCTGTTGATCACCGCCAGCTCGGCGTTGCGAGCCTCGGTTTCTTTCAGCAGGCGCTGCGTTTCGTCGAACAGCCGTGCGTTCTCGAGCGCTACGCCCATCGATGCCGCCACCGTTTGCAGCAGGCGGATCTCGGACTCACCAAAGGCGTGCTCGCGCTCGTGGTTTGCCACCTGCAACACGCCCAGCGCGCGATCACTGCCCACGATCGGCATGTAGACGAGCGACAGTTCCTGATCCGTCCCGGCCACGGCGGCCACCCCCGCGCTCACCTGCTCCGCGACCGTGCCGAAGACGCGGTGCCGGCGCGTCCTCAGGACCTCGTGTTTTGGATGGCCGGCCTGGGGGAGCCACGGTGCCAAGCTCAAGCGCTGCCCATGCTCGTAGGCATACAGGGGATGGAGCAGCTCCGTCTGCGGGTCGTGCCAGGAGATGCCCAGGTCGCCGGTACGCAGTACTTCGCGCAACTTATCGCCAACCATCTCTACGATGCCTTGGAAGTGCAGAGAGCCTGAGATGCCAAGCTGAATGGCATTGATGATTGCCAGCTCGGCGGCGCGCTGGCGTTCGGCCTCGAAGCTCTTGGCGTTGAGCAGCGCCACGGCCATGCTCGAGGCCACCGTCTCCAGCATCCGCACATCGCCTTCCTGAAAAGCGTGCTCGTGCTCGTGGTCGTCGCTTGTGAGGTGGCCCAGGTACTGCCCGGCGGCAAACATCGGCACGACGACGATGCTGCGCGACTGATCGGTGCCTTCGATCGCCGTCAGCCCCAGCTCCAGCTGCCTGGCCGTGGTGCCCGCGACCACGGTTTCGCCGCGCAGCACCGGCCCCACCCAGGGCCATTGGGGCCGCAGTCGCAGCACTTTCACCGGCAGGCGCACGCCGTGCTCGTAGGCGTACAGCAGGTCGATCCTGTCGCCGTCTGGATGCTTCCAGAAGATGCCCACGTCGTTCAGCAGGGACTCGCGCAGCTTGTCGCCCACCGTGTCGACGATGGCCTGAAAGTCCAGCGCCGCGCCCACCGCCTGCTGGATGCTGTTGATGACGGCGAGTTCGGTGTTTCGGGCTTCGGTTTCCTTCAGCAGGCGCTGCGTCTCGTCGAAAAGCCGTGCGTTCTCCAGCGCCACGCTCATGCTGGCTGCCAGGGTTTGCAGCAGGCGCACGTCGGCGTCGGTGTAGACATGTTCGCGCTCGAGGTCGCTCAGCGTCAGCATGCCGCGCACCTGCTCGCCCACACGCAGTGGCACCATCAGCTGCGCCTTGGGTTGGCGAGCGAGATGCGGCGCCAGCGAGCTGGATGCGTAGGTCTTGCTCGCCTCATCCATGCGCTCGTTGATCAGCAGCGTCTGTCCCGTGCGCAGCACATGCGCGCCCATGCCAGCCGGTGTCCCCGGCGGGATGTGCAGGCGCTCGGCGCCGTCGAGCGACTGGTAGACGTAGTGCAGCAGGTCGGTTTCTGGGTCGTGGATGCGGATGCCGACGATGCCGCTCTTGAACACCTCGCCCAGCTTGTCGCCCACCGCGTCGTACACACCCTGGATGTTCAGCTCGCCGGCCAGCGCCTGCTGCACAGCGCTGATGATCGCCAGCTCGGCGGCGCGCTGGCGTTCGGCCTCGAAGCTCTGCACGTTCTGCAGCGCCACGCTCAGGCTGGATGTCACCGTCTCGACCAGCCTCACGTCGTCGGTGCCGAAGGCACTCTGGGCCTGCTTGCCGACGCAGACCAAGCCGATGACCTGGTTTGCGGCGACCAGCGGCACGTACAGGAACGAGTGGTCTTCGATCGTTCCGCCCAGCACCTTCGACGCAATGTCGTGGCGCCGCTGGAAGGCCCGGATCTCCTGCGCGCTCTGGAACACCAGGGTCTGCCGCGTGCTCATGGCGCGGCCGGAAATGCCGCCTTGCATGCCGTTGCCGGCAGGGGGCGGATGAAAGCGCTCGCCATGGTCCACCAGGTAGGGGTAGGTGGCCAG
>JANOLY010000217.1:0-17080 GCA_031420055.1 Burkholderiales bacterium
GTGCAGGTCGGAAATGGACTGGACGACGCGCATCAATAGCCGTGCAATGCCTGGTCAGGGAAGCTGCCGTCCTTGACGGCCGCCACATAGCGGCGCACGGCCTCACCGATGCTGGTGCTGCCGGCCATGAAGTCGCGCACAAAGCGCGGCATCTTGCCCGGCGTGATGCCCAGCATGTCGTGCAACACCAGCACCTGGCCGCTGCATTGCGCACCAGCGCCGATGCCGATCACGGGGATGGGCAGCGCCGCGGTCACGCTGGCGGCCAGCGCGCTGGGCACCAGTTCCAGCACCAGCATTGCGGCACCGGCCTCGGCCAGTTCGGTGGCATGGGCCCGCAAGGTGTCAGCTGCGGCGTCTTCACGCCCCTGCACCCGGTAGCCGCCCAGCGCGTGCACCGACTGCGGTGTCAGGCCCAGATGGGTGCACACCGGGATGCCGCGCTCGACCAGAAAGGCCACGGTGTCGGCAGTCCAGCCACCGCCTTCGAGCTTGACCATGTGCGCGCCAGCCTGCATCAGCCGGGCGGCGCTGCGCATGGCCTGTTCGCGCGACTCCTGGTAGGCCGCAAAGGGCAGGTCGGCGACCAGCCAAGCGGTTTGGTTGCCGCGCGCCACGCACGCCGTGTGGTACGCCAGCTCATCCAGGTTGACGGGCAACGTACTGTCGCGGCCCTGAAGCACCATGCCCAGCGAGTCACCCACCAGCAGCACGTCCACGCCGGCAGCGTCGAGCAAGCGCGCGAAGCTGCTGTCGTAGCAGGTCAGCATGGCAATCTTCTCGCCCTGCGTGTGCAGGCTGCGCAGGCGGTGCAAGGTGATGGGCTTGCGGGGTTCGTTCATGCGGATCAGGCGTAGCAATGGCGGTTTGGAGCCCGGGGCCGTCGCGCCAAGGAGCTGTTCGGGCGCGATTGTGAAGCAAGCAAGTCAGCCTTCATGCCAGGGCATCCCTGGGTCAGACGGCAAGAAAAAACCCGCCGGGCGCATGCCGGGCGGGTTTGGCGCAGTACCCAAGCCGCGTGGCCGGGCTGCGGATGTCAGAAGCGGTGGCGCACACCCAGCGCCAGGCTGGTGGAATCGGTGCCGGCGCTGGCGGTCACGCCACCCAGGTAGCCTGCACCGCCGGGGGCAGCCTGCGCCAGGCGGCTGTTGACGAAGCGGGCGGCCACCGCGTTGATGTCGGTGCGCTTGGACAGCGCATAGGTGTAAGCCACACCATAACTGTTGGTGTCGGCGTTGTTGGGGCGGCTGTCATCCCACTTGGTGTAGGCGACGTAGAAGGTGTTGGCGCCGGTGGTCATGCGGTAACCGACGTGCATCAGCTTGCCGTCCTGCTTCAAGGCATTGATGTAAGCGTTCTGCACCACGCCAGCGGTCGCAGCACCCACTTGTGGTGTCACCAACGCAGCGATGCCCGACAAACCAGTCGGGGCGTTGTCCTTGACCGTCACCAGCATGCCGCTCAGCGTGCCCGGGCCGATGGCGGCCGAAGCGCCCACGACCACGTTGGTCAGCGACTTGACCTGGCGCTCGTTTTCGCGCGTGTTGTAGCCCACGCCGACCGAAAAGGCCGGTGTCTTGTACACGGCATTGGCACCGTAGAACTTGCCGGTGGCGGCTGAACCCTCGGCGGCGGCCACCATCAATGCGGCACTGAAGGGGCCCTGCACGACGCGGTAGGCCAAGGTGTTGGACAAACGGATGTCGATCGACGACGGAATCGAGGCCACCTGACCGGCTGACAGCGCCGACTGGGTTTGCATCACGTCAAACGTGGCGGTCATTTCATAGGCCGGCGTGTACTGCCGACCGGCCAGGATGGCGCCCACGGGCGTGACCAGGCCGACGAAGATCTGGCGGTCCCAGAACGCGCCAGCCAGGTTCACGCCAATGCCGTTGCCAATGTTGCCGGAGACGGCGTTCAGCACCGGCTGCAGCGCGGCCGGCAGGCCCATCAGGTTGGCCATGATCAGGCGGTCAGCCACTTGCGAGAGCGACGGCGGCCGGTTGCTCACCAGGCCGGTATCGGCCTCGAGGCGGCTCTCAGCCGTGAACAGGGCGCGGTAGCCGCCACCCAGGTCTTCATTGCCACGGAAACCCAAACGCGAGCCATCCATGATGCCGCTGTTCAGCTGGCTGATGGAGCCGCCGCGGACACCCGACACCTTGGTGGCGCCGAGGTCGACAATGCCGTAGATGGTGACGCTGCTTTGGGCAAAGCTGGCTGCGGCAGCCGAGGCCAAGAGTGACAGGGCGAGGATCTTCTTCATTTCAGTTTGTCTCCGACGGGATGATTTGTTAGTGCCTGCATTTTCCAGAATTTGCGTTCCTCGTGGTGGGACGCTGTTGCAACAAGCCAACGCCAAGTTTCCCTTAGTCGTGCAAAGAAAAAGCCGCCCGAGGGCGGCTTTTTGCAAGGTACGCGGCCTTGGGGCCGGGTGGAAGCCAAATCAGAAGTCGTGACGAACGCCGAACTCGTAGCCCGTCGAGGTGTCACCGCGGCGCATGCCGGCCGGGCCAGTGGCCGAAGCGGTGTAGGTGGCGCCGTTCCCGAGGATCGGAACACCGGCAACAACGCTGGGCCCCGTACCGCCGTTGTTGATGCTGCCGTAGTTTGTGTAGAGCGAGGTCCGCTTGGACATGTTGTAGACGTAGCCGACACCGAACTGTGTCGCATCGAACTGGTTCACCCGGTCCTGGGCAGGGACCGCGCTTCGTGGACCCGTGCCATCCGACTTGGTGTACTGCGCCTTCAACACACCCTTGCCCAGGGGCACGGTGGTGTAGACGGTCATCAGCTTGCTGTCCTGCGTCGAGTAGTCGCTCTTCTCGTACGCGCCGCCAATGGTGGCAAATCCCATGTTGAACGCCGCACCGAAGTTGGTGGTCGTCAGGTCGTCGACCATGGCGCCGGTTTTGTAGGTCTTGGCCGTGGCCGCCGACACGTTCAACGGGCCAGCAGCGTAGCCCAAGCGGCCACCGATGTACTTGTTGCCCGTGGCGCCTTCACCGGCACCGACCATCACGCCACCATACACACCGCCCATGGCCGGCAAGTAGTACGCGATGCTGTTGCTGGTACGAACCGCCGTGGTGGCGCCGCCCAAGCCCAGGAAGCTTTGGCGCACGTTGGCGATGCTGGCCACGCCGACGTAGCTGAACGGGTCGAAGGCACCCAAGCTGGTGTAGCTGGGGTTCAGGTCACGGCCCAAGCGAATTTCACCAAAGCCGCCCATCAGGCTGACAGTGGAGCGGCGCGCCCAGTTATGACCGGCGCCGCCAGTGTCGGGGTCGAGCTGGCCTTCGAGCCAGAAGCCGGCACGCAGGCCGCCGCCGAGATCTTCAACGCCACGGAAGCCGAGGCGGCTGGTGACTTGACCGCCCGGGCTGAGCGACTTGATCGAGCCGGCATTGCCGTTCTTCACGTTGCGAGCGGCCAGATCCACGATGCCGAAGGCGGTGACAGACGACTGGGCGGAAGCCACGCCGGCAAACGCGGTCAGCGCAGCCAGGGCGAGCAGGGATTTTTTCATTTCGACTATCTCCTAGGTTGAACACAAGAGGTCCCGATCGGCGATGTCGCCCCTCGACAGGGCGGATCAGGCCAACATCCTCAGCGGAAGTTGTCCGTATTGCACCAGAGGCGTTCGCCGGATGCCAAGATTTGACCTTTAAAAGCGGTGCGGCTGTGGTCTGTCAGCAACGCGACGACGGAATGCCGCAAAATCGACGGCTCTGCGCAACCCGAAACCTATGGAAACTACCGATCGCTGGCTGAGCGGGCTGGACAACGCCCTGCGAACGGTCGCCGGAGCCGTGCACCCGGCTCGCCCCAACCCCGCCTTCGGCATGCCGCCAGACGATCTCGACGCCCAACAGCGGCAGCTGTGTGGCGCCCTGATGCGTGTCAACCACGTCGGCGAGGTCTGCGCGCAGGCGCTCTACCAGGCGCAGGCCCTCACCGCGAGCTCGCCACAGCGGCGCCAGCAGATGCAGGCCGCCGCGCGCGAGGAAACTGACCATCTGGCGTGGACCCAGCAACGGCTGCACGAGTTGGGCGCCCGCCCCAGCCTGCTCAACCCGCTGTGGTACGCCGGCTCGTTTGCCATCGGACTGTTGGCCGGGCGCCTGGGCGACCGCATCAGCCTGGGCTTCGTGGTCGAGACTGAACGCCAGGTCGAGCAGCATCTGGCCGGACATCTGGAGCGGCTGCCGTCTTCGGATGGCCGCTCCCGTGCCATCGTGGCCAAGATGAAGGACGACGAAGCCCGCCATGCCGACGAGGCCCTGGCAGCCGGCGCCGCCAGTTTGCCGCGGCCGGTTCGCTGGGCCATGGCGCTGGCAGCGCGGGTCATGACGACCACCGCCCAGCGGGTCTGAGCCGCAGCAGCCGTCAGGCTCAGGCGATCTCGACGATCTCGAAGCCGGTGGTGATCTGCGCCGTCTTGGCCAGCATGATGCTCGCTGAACAGTATTTTTCGTGCGACAGCGCAATGGCACGTTCGACGGCCGCGGCCGGCAGGCTGTGGCCGCTGACGATGAAGTGCATGTGGATGCGTGTGAAGACCTTGGGGTCGGCCTCGGCGCGCTCGGCCTGCACCTTCACCTGGCACGCGCTCACGTCGTGCCGGCCGCGCTTGAGGATCAGCACCACATCGTAGGCCGTGCACCCGCCGGTGCCGGCGAGCACGGTTTCCATCGGCCGCGGCGCCAGGTTGCGGCCACCGCCCTCGGCCGCGCCGTCCATGGTGATGAAGTGGCCGCTGCCGGTTTCGGCAACAAACCCCATGCCGGTGCTGGGAAGCCAGTTGATGGTGCATTCCATGGTGGATTTGCCTCGCTTTGGCGCACGGCCGCCCGGCCTGGCGCGATGGGTTGGGAAGGGTGGGAGAAAAGTGCGGGCCCAGCATATTGCACCGCAGCATCAGAGCCGATAGGATGCGTCGCATGGGTCGATGCCGGGCACGCCTGAGTCACCCGCCGATTGTCTCCTCCACCCTTGAAACGGTGGATTCAGCCCGGGGCCGCAATGCCCCGGGCCTTTTTCTTTGGGTGCAGGCACGCTGACCTATGATCCGCGGCCCCAAGACCCCAGCGAAGCTACTGATGCCTGCAGGCTCCCCCAGCATCCCCCAGGCGCCGCCGCGTGTGCTGGGCCCCAAGGCCCGACGCATCGCCGCCGAGTACGTGCAGCGCATCCTCACGGCCCGCGTCTACGACGTGGCGCGCGAAACCGCGCTGGAGCCGGCGCGCATCCTGTCGCGGCGCTTGGGCAACCAGGTGCTGCTCAAGCGCGAAGACCAGCAGCCCGTGTTCAGCTTCAAGCTGCGCGGCGCCTACAACAAGATGGTCCGCTTGCCGCCTCAGGCGCGGGCCAGCGGGGTCATCTGCGCCTCGGCGGGCAACCACGCCCAGGGTGTGGCGCTGTCGGCCAAGCGCCTGGGCTGCAAGGCCGTGGTGGTGATGCCGGTGACGACGCCGCGGCTGAAGGTCGACGCCGTGCAGGCCCTGGGCGGATCGGTGGTGCTGCACGGCGACAGCTATTCCGACGCCCATGCCCATGCGCTGGAGATCCAGCAGGCGCAGGGGCTGACCTTCGTCCACCCCTTTGACGACCCCGACGTGATTGCCGGCCAGGGCACGGTGGCCATGGAGATCCTGCGCCAGCACCAGGGGCCGATTGACGCCGTGTTCGTCGCCATCGGCGGTGGCGGGCTGGTGTCCGGCATGGCCGCGTACATCAAGGCGGTGCGGCCAGAAATTCGCGTCATCGGCGTGCAAATGACCGATTCCGACGCCATGGCGCGCTCGGTGCGTGCCGGCAAACGCGTGGCCTTGACTGACGTGGGTTTGTTTTCTGACGGCACGGCGGTCAAGCTGGTGGGCGAAGAAACGTTTCGCGTTGCACGCGAGCTCGTCGACGAGTTCATGTTGGTCGATACCGACGCCGTGTGCGCCGCCATCAAGGATGTGTTCCAGGACACGCGCAGCGTTCTCGAGCCGGCCGGCGCCCTGGGTGTGGCCGCCATCAAGCAGTACGTACAGAACCACAAGTGCAAGGGGCAGACCTTCGTGGCCGTGACCTGCGGGGCCAACATGAACTTCGACCGCCTGCGCTTCGTGGCCGAGCGGGCCGAGTTCGGCGAGCAGCGCGAGGCCCTGTTTGCCGTCACCATCCCCGAAGAACGCGGGTCGTTCAAGCGTTTTTGCGAGCTGCTGGGCCCGCGTTCGGTGACGGAGTTCAACTACCGTATCTCCGACGCCAGCGTGGCCCATGTCTTCGTCGGCCTGGCCATCCAGCGCCGCGACGAGGCCGAGCGCATCGAGCGCAACTTCGTCAAGCACGGCTTTGCCACCGTCAACCTCACCGACGACGAGCTGGCCAAGGAGCATGTGCGCCACATGGTGGGGGGCCGCAGCGAACTGGCGCGCGACGAGCGCTTGTTCCGATTCCAGTTTCCCGAGCGGCCGGGCGCCTTGATGCGCTTCCTGGCCGCCTTGCACCCGGGCTGGAACATCAGCCTGTTCCACTACCGCAACCAGGGCGCCGACTACGGTCGCATCCTGGTCGGCATCCAGGTGCCTGCCGGCGACGACGCCGCCTTTGCCGACTTCCTGCGCACGCTGGCCTACCCGTGTGTGGAAGAGACACGCAATCCCGTCTACGCGTTGTTCCTGGCCTGACGTCATTGGTCTGAAGGGCTGGCTAAACTCACCCACCATGGTCACGCCCCGTTCTCTCGTCACGCCCACCACGCACCCGCTGCTTGAACGCGCGCTGCACGAAAAGCTGCTGCGCCGCAGCGAGGTGGGTGGCAACCTGGGCGGCCTGGAGCCCTTGGCGATACGGCTGGGGCTGATGCAGAACACGCTCAAGCCGCGCTTTCGGGAACCGCAACTGTTGATTTTCGCCGCCGACCACGGTCTGGCCGTCGAAGGTGTGGCCCACGGGCCCGACCGGCCGACCAAGGACACCGTGCGCATGCTGCTGAGTCGGCAGCTGCCGCTGGCGATCTTTGCGCGTGCACATGCGCTCGAGCTCACGGTCATCGACTGCGGCATGGCCGACGACATGCCCGCGCACGACCAGCTGCAGATGCGCAAGATCGCGCATGCCACGCGCAACGCCCGCGTCACCAGCGCCATGAGCCTGGAGCAGGCCCACGCCGGCATGCGCGCGGGCATGGAGATCGGTGACAAGCTTCGCGGCAACGCCACCATCCTGGCCGGCATAGGCGTGGGTTCGCATGAAAGTGCCGCGCTGGTGCTGGCGCGCATGTCCGACTGCCCCTTGCGCGACCTCATCGTGTCCGGCCCGCAAATGGACGCTGCTGTGCTCGGCCGCGCCATGACGGTGCTGCAGGCGGCGCAGTCGCGGCACCGTGAGGTCATCGACCCGGTCGAGGTGCTGGCGGCCTTTGGCGGCCACGAGGTGGCGGTGATGGTCGGTGTGATGCTGATGGCGGCCAGCAAACGCCATCTGCTGGTCATTGACGGCCTGCCGGCCTGTGCCGCACTGATGCTGGCCGCGCGCATCGCGCAACCGGTCACCGATTACTGCGTCTTCACCCGCAGCCACGGCCACCGCGGGCTGGACCAGGCCTTGAACCTGTTCCGCGCCTCGGCGCTGATGGAACTGGGCATGGAAAGCACCGACGGCACCGGCGCCACGCTGGCCTGGCCGTTGCTGCGCTGCGCCGCCGGGCTGCTGACCGAAGTGGCCGACGGCGAGGACCCCGGCCCGTCGCAACCCGACGGCTTGGTCAGCCTGCCGATCACCAAGCCTTCGCCGCTGGGCACGCCGCTGTACTGAGCAGCCTCTGGCGGCGTTGCCGCCAGACCCCTTCAGCGCTCGACCGGCAGCACCGCGCTGGGCGGCTGGGTTGGCGCCCGCGCAGGCGCCTGCAACTGCGGCGCAGTCGACGGGCGCATCTGCCCGCCAGGCGGCGGCGAACGCGTCAGCCCCGGCGGCAGTGCGGGCGGCGCCGGGGCCGCTGGCACGGCAGGGTCGGACAAGCTGCCGGTGGCCGCTGCAACGGGCGGCGCGATGTTCAGCGCCACTTGCACCGCGCCACCGCGCGGGCCCAGTGCGGCACCTCGGGACTGCACGGATTGCAGCACCGTTTGGCCGTCAACCACGCTGCCCACGCGGAAGGCCTTGGCCGGCTTGCCGTCGACCGCGATCAAGGCCAGTCCCTGGCTGCTGGCGCCGCCGCCGCGCGGGCTGACGACACCGATGAGCTGGAAGCGGGCGTCGGCCACGGGTTCGGGCTCGGCGGCCTGCACCGCAACCACCGGGTCGGGCCCGAAGACCCGGGTCAGGTCGCCGCGTGCGCCGGCACCCAGATCGGCCACGGTGGTCTGCACAGGCGCCTGCGGTGCTTTCACAAACAGCCTGAGACCCCAGAACAGCGCGCTGCCTGCCACCAGGGCCCAGACCGCAAACGACCACCAGCGTGCCAACATGCGGCGATTATGATTGAAGCACCCCTGCACTCGGGCCCGTAGCGGGCTAGCCACAGCACCATGACCGCCCCTGCCTACGCCCTGGTTTCGCCCACGCTTGCACGTTGCCGCCGCGGCTTCACGCTCATCGAGCTGATGGTGGTGCTGGTCATCATTGGCGTGCTCGGGGCCTTGATCGTGCCCAACCTCATCGACCGGGCCGACGATGCGCGTGTCACCGCCGCGCGCACCGATATCAACAACATCATGCAGGCCATGAAGCTGTACAAGCTGGACAACCATCGTTTCCCCAGCGTCGACCAGGGGCTGGACGCGCTGGTGAAGAAGCCCACGGTGGGCGTGGTTGCGCCGAACTGGAAACCCAATCTCGACAAGCTGCCGGCCGACCCCTGGGGCCGGCCCTACCAGTACCTCAACCCGGGTGTGAAGGGCGAGATCGATGTCTTCAGCTTCGGGGCCGACGGCCAGCCCGGCGGCGAAGGCAAGAATGCCGATCTCGGCTCCTGGCAGTAGCTGTCGCGTTTGGCCGGCGTCGGGCCGCGGGCGCGCGGCGCGCGGCTTCACGCTGCTGGAACTGCTGGTGGTGCTGGTCATCGTGGCCATGATCAGCAGCGTCGTCGTGCTGTCGATGCGCGACGGCCTGACGACCCAGCTCGAGCGCGAAGGCGAACGGCTGGGCGCCTTGTTGGAAGGCGCGCGTGCCCAGGCGCGTGCCAGCGGCGCCAGCGTGACCTGGGTCCCGGGCGCCTCGCCCGACGAAACGCCATTTCGCTTCGTCGGCCTGGGCGCCAACCCTGCACCGCCCACGCGCTGGCTCGACGAGCGTGTCACTGCGCAGGTGCTCGGCGCCCGGGCGCTGGTGCTGGGCCCGGACGCGATCCTGCCGGCGCAACGGGTGGTGCTGCGACTGGCTGACCGCCGCCTGGACATCGCCACCGATGGCCTGGGCCCGTTCACTGCCGTCGCGCCGCTGGCGGCTCAGTCGCGGCCATGAAGCGCGGCTTCCTGCTCGTCGAAACCCTGGTCGCCCTGGCCATCACCGCCATCGCGCTGGCCGCCGGCCTGCGCGCCGCCGGGGCATTGACTGACAACGCCCAGCGCCTGGGCGACGTGATTGCCGCGCAGTGGTGTGCCGACAACCAGCTCACCGCGCTGCGGTTGACGCGCAGCTTCCCGGGCGTGGGTGACGCTGACTTCAGCTGCGAACAGCTCGGGCGCAAGTACAGTGGCAAGCTGGTCACGCGGACCACACCGAACCCCGGTTTTCGGCGCGTCGAAGCGGCCGTCAGCGACGAATCCGGGCGGCCCCTGGTGACCGTGACCACCGTGCTGGCGCGCAATTGACATGCGCCCCGACCGCCACGGCGCAATGCGCTTGAGCCCGCCCTCGGCCGGCCGTGGCTTCACGCTGGTCGAGGTGCTGGTGGCCCTGGTCGTCATGGCCATAGGCGCCGGGCTGGCGTGGCAGGGGCTGGACGGCATCCTGCGTGCCCGCGAAGGCAGCAAGGCGGTGCTGGACCGCACGTTGCGTGTCAACACCATCGTCGTGCAATGGGAGCAGGACCTGGCAGCGCTGCGCGATGTCGGTGGCGTGCCGGCGCTCGGCTTTGACGGCCAGACCCTGCGCCTGGTGCGCCAGGCCGAGGGCGGCGTGGCGCTGGTGGCTTGGGGCTTGCGCGGCGGCCAGTGGCAGCGCTGGGTGGGGCCGACGGTGACCCGTGTGGGCGACCTGCGTGAGGCCTTCGAACGCAGCCAGCAGTTGCTGGGCAACGAGGCGGGTCAGCTCAACCTGACTCCGGCCAGCGACTTCAACGTGTTCTTCTTTCGCGGCAACGCCTGGACCAATGCGCAATCGACCGGCGACCTGGTGCAGGCGCCGGCGGCTCCGGCCAGCGCCGCCAGCGCGCCGCCGCTGGCGGTGTCACGAGAGCAACTGCCCAGCGCCGTGCGCCTGGTCATCACCCTGGACGGCGGCGTGCTCACGCGCGACGTGGCGCTGGAGCCCAGCGGCGGATGAAGGCCATCCCCCGCCCGCCGGCCCGCGGCGCCGCGCTGCTGCTGGCCATGCTGCTGCTGGTGATGGTGGTGACCATCACGGCCGGCATGGTCTGGCAGCAGGCCCGCGCCATCGAGGTCGAATCGGCCGAGCGGACGCGCTCGCAATCGGGTTGGATCATCACCGGAGCGCTGGACTGGGCGCGCCTGATCCTGCGCGAGGACGGCCGTGCCCAGCAACGCGGCGGCCGCAACCTGGATTCGCTGGACGAACCCTGGGCCACGCCGCTGGCGGAGGCCCGGCTGTCGACCTTTCTCGCCGCCGACCAAGACAACAACGCCGACACCGGCCCCGAGGCCTTCCTGTCCGGTCGCATCGAGGACGCGCAGTCACGCTGGAACCTGCGCAACCTGGTCGATGGCGCTGGCAAGGAGGTGCCCGCCGAGAAGGCCGCGCTGGCGCAGCTGTGCCAGCAGGCGGGGCTGCCAGGCGACACCGCCGACCTCATCAGCGCCGGCCTGCGTCAAGCCTGGGCGCCGCCCGCAGCTGAGGGCAATTCGGCCGCACCGCTGGCGCCGCAGCGCCTGTCCGAGCTGGAGTGGCTGGGGCTGGCGCCGGCCACTCTGCGCCGCCTGGCGCCTTGGGTCGACCTGTTGCCCCGGCCGACGCCCGTGAATGCCAACACCGCCCCGCGGGAGGTCCTGGTCGTCGCTATCGAGGGGCTGGACCTGGGCTCTGCCGAGCGGCTGGTGCAGGCGCGCCAGCGCAAGCCCTTCCAAAGTCTGGATGACGTCAAGGCGCAGTTGCCGCCCACGATGGTGATAGACCCGGCGCGCTTGGGTGTGTCGACGTCCTACTTTCTGGTCGACGGCAGGCTCAGGCTGGACGACCGGCTGCTGGAAGTGCGCTCGCTGCTCGAACGCCGCGGCGCCGACCGTGATTTCGAGGTCGTGGTGCTGCGCCGTGAGCGCATTCCTGCCGGCCTGCCGCCGCGATGACGAGTGCCGCAGTGCCGCCGGGCGCCGTGTCGCCCGCCACAATACGCGCTGCCCGCGCCAAGCCCCCTGCCCACGACTGCCCGCCACGTCCATGACCGTTCTCGTCATCCTGCTGCCGCCGCGTGAACGCCTGTCATCACGCGCGGCCGACGCCGTGCCGGGCCTGAAGCTGCCGGCCGAGCTCGAGTTCGTATTCAGCGCCGACGGCCGCAGCGCCACGCGCGGCGGACAGGCCGCGCCAGCGCTGCTGCCCAAGTCCGACCAGGTGGTGCTGGTGCTGGCCGATGGTGACGCAAGCTGGCACCGCATCGACATTCCCAAGGCACCACCGGCCCGGTTGCGGGCGGCCCTGGCCGGTGCGATGGAAGAGCTGCTGCTCGACGACGACGATGTCCAGCACCTGGCGCTGGCGGCCGACGCGCTGCCCGGGCAGCGCGGTTGGGTGGCGGTGGTGAACAAGCCCTGGTTGAGCGCAGCCCTGGCGCTGCTGGACAGCGCTGGCGTGCCGGTCGACCGTGTCGTGCCCGCACAGAGCCCGGCCGAGCCCGCACAGGGCCACTTCTTCGCCACGCACGAGGGTGCGGATGGCGGTGTGGCATTGGCGCTGGCCAACGCCGATGGGGTGGCCTGCCTGCGCCTGGGCGGCCTGGCGCGGGCTTTGCTGCCAGCAGCGTCCGACACCCTGCGCTACACCGCCACGCCGGCCGCCGCGGCGGCTGCGGAGCGCTGGCTGGGGGCCCCGGTGCAGATGTTGGGCGCCGCCGAGCGTGCGCTGCAAGCCGCGCGCGCGCCGGGCAATCTGCGCCAGTTCGACCTGGCGCGGCGCAGCCGCGGCCTGCGCGCCGTGCTCGATGCCCTGCGTGGCCTGCGCAGCCCGCAGTGGCGCCCCGTGCGCTGGGGCCTGGCCGCGCTGGTGGTGTTGCAGCTGGTGGGGCTGAACGCCTGGGCCTGGCAGCAGCGCCAGGCGCTGGACGAGCGCAAGCTGGCCATGAATGCGCTGCTGCGTGACAGCTTTCCCAGCGTGCGCGCGGTGCTGGACGCGCCGGTGCAGATGCAGCGCGAGACCGACCGCCTGCGCGCCGCCGCGGGCCGGCCCGGCGACACCGACCTGGAAGTGCTGCTGGCCGCCGCCGCCGCCGCCTGGCCGGACAGCCAGGGCCCCGTTCAGGCCCTGCAGTTCGAAGCCGGCCGGCTGATCCTGTCGGCGCCGGGCTGGGGCGAGCCCGAGTTGGCGCAGTTCCGCACCCGGCTGCGCCTTGCCGACTTCGGCGCCGAACTGGCTGAAGGGCGCATCACGGTGTCCCGGTTGTCTGCGCGGGGTGCGGGTTGACGGCCGTGCTGCAGGCGCTGTTGCCGCTGCGGCAATGGTGGGCGGCGCTGTCGGCGCGCGACCGGCGGCTGCTTGCGTTGGCCGGCGGCGTGCTGGGCCTGTTCATCACCTGGACCGTGGCAGTGCAGCCGGCTTGGCGCACCCTGCAAGCCGCACCCGCCCAGCGCGAGGTGCTGGACGCGCAATGGCAGGCCATGCAGCGCTTGGCGGCCGAAGCCAAGGACTTGCGCGGCGCACCGCCGGTCAGTGTCGAACAGTCGTCAGCGGCCCTGCAGGCTGCCACCGCACGCCTGGGCGACAAGGGACGGCTGGCGCTGCAGGGCGAGCGCGCCGTGCTGACACTGCAAGGCGCCAGCACCTCGCAGCTGCGCGACTGGTTGGCAGAAGCCCGCTCCGGGGCGCGCGCGCGCCCCGTGGAAGCGCGACTGACGCGGGCGGCCCAGGGCTACAGCGGAACCGTGGTGGTGGCCCTGGGCGGCGCGCTGTGAAGGCCAACCGTTGGGCGCTGGTGGGCTCGGCGCTGGGCGGCCTGGTGGTCCTGGCCGCCTATCCACCTGCGGCCTGGCTGGCGACAGCCGTGGCCACGGCCACCGGGCAGCGCCTGCTGCTGGCCGACGCCCGCGGCACGGTGTGGTCGGGCAACGCCGTGGCCGTGCTCACGGGCGGCGCGGGCAGCCGCGATGCCAGCGCGCTGCCGGGTCGGCTGAGCTGGTCGCTGACTTTGCAGGGCTTGGGCTTATCGGT
The DNA here is from genome assembly GCA_031420055.1 of Burkholderiales bacterium. Lineage (GTDB taxonomy): Bacteria > Pseudomonadota > Gammaproteobacteria > Burkholderiales > Burkholderiaceae_C > Rubrivivax. Next base: position 13,534 of record JANOLY010000217.1, read on the forward strand.
GGGGTTGCGACAGGTGTGTTGCATCAACGGCGAGCTGAAGCTGGCGGTACAGCCCGGCTGGGGCCGACTGCGCCTGGAATTGCCGCCGACGCAAGGCGTGGTCGGGCAGTGGCCCGCAGCGTGGTTGACCGGCCTGGGCACGCCCTGGAACACCTTGCAGCCCACGGGTTCGATGCAGCTTTCCAGTCCCGGGCTGAGCCTGGAATCGGTGCGAGGGCGCTGGCAGTTCAATGGCCGGGCCGAACTCGAACTGCTGGGCATGGCCTCGCGCGTGTCGACACTGGACGTGCTGGGCAGCTACCGCCTGAGCCTGAACCACGATGTCGGCAGTACCGAGGCTGCCACGCTGGCGCTGTCCACCCTGAACGGCGCTTTGCTGCTCAGCGGCCACGGCCAGTGGGCGGGCTCGCGCTGGCGTTTCCAGGGCCAGGCCAGTGCGGCGCCGGGTTCTGAGACCGTGCTGAACAATTTGTTGAACATCATCGGCCGGCGCCAGGGCGCGCTGTCTGTCATTTCGATCGGATGAGCATGTACCTACCACCCACCACTGCCGCACCGGCGCGTCGCAGCGCACGCATCGGGCTGGTCGCTCTGGCGGCGTTGGCGCTGGCGTTGCCGCCAGCCTGGGCGCAAAAAGCGCCGCAGCGCCAGCGCGCACCGGTCATCGTCAACTTCGTCAACGCCGACGTCGAGGCCGTCACAAGGGCCATTGCGGCCATGATCGAGCGACCGATCCTGGTCGACCCCCGTGTGCGCGGCTCCATCACGGTCTACAGCGAACAGCCGCAGAGCGTCGCCGACGCCTGGCAGACCTACATCGCCGCCCTGCGCGGGCTGGGATTCTCGGTGGTGGAAAGTGCCGGCATCTACAAGGTGGTGCCCGAGGCCGACGCCAAGCTGCAGACCGGCACTGTGTCGGTAGGCGAGGCTGGCATTAAAGGCGACCAGGTCATTACGCAGATATTCCCGCTGCGCTATGAGAACCCGAACAACCTGGTGGCCGTGCTGCGGCCCTTGATCAGCGCCAACAACACCATCAACGCCAGCGTGGGCAACAACGCGCTGGTCATCACCGACTACGCCGACAACCTGCAGCGCATCTCGCGCATCATCGCGGCGCTGGACCAGCCCGCCACCACCGATGTCGAAGTGGTGCCGCTGCAGCATGCTGTGGCCGCCGACCTGGCCCCGTTGGTGCAGCGCCTCAGCGAAGGCGGTGGCGCCGCCGTGCCAGGCGTGCCGGGCGGTGGCGGTGGCGTCACCGTGCTGGCCGAGTCGCGCAGCAACGCGCTCATCGTGCGTGCGCCCAACGCCGCCCGCCTGGCCGCCGTGCGCGCCACCATCGCCCGGCTCGACCGCCCCAGCAACCTGATGGGCGCTGGCGGCGGCATGTACGTGGTGCACCTGAAAAACGCCGACGCGGTGAAGCTGGCCACCGTGGTGCGGGCCGCCTTTGGCGCCGTCGGCGGTGGTAGCTCACAGGCAGCCGGCGGCATGCCTGCGCCACAAGCGCCCACCGCCCAGGGCGGCCCCGGCGGTGGCGCCGGGGCGGGCACGGCGGCATCGGCGCAACCCTCCACCGGCGGCTTCATCCAGGCCGACCCGTCGACCAACTCGCTGATCATCACCGCGCCCGAGCCGCTGTACCGCCAGGTGCGTGCGCTGATCGACCAGCTCGACTCGCGCCGCGCCCAGGTCTACATCGAAAGCATGATCGTTGAGGTCTCTGGCGGCGACCTGGCCGAGTTCGGCTTCCAGTGGCAGGGCCTGGGCGGCATCGGCGACACCGCGGGCGTGATCGGTGGCGGCACCAACTTCAGCGCCGGCAGCGGCGGCAACATCATCGGCCCTGACAGCGCCGGCATCCTGAACCAGATCGCCCAGGCCAAGGGCCTGAGCTTCGGCCTGCTGCGCCAGGTCAACGGCACGATCTCGCTGGCCGCCATCGCCAAGGCGCTGCAGACGCAGGCCAAGACCAACATCATCTCCACGCCCAACCTGATCACCCTGGACAACGAAGAGGCCAAGATCGTGGTCGGCGAAAACGTGCCCTTCATCACCGGGCAGTTCACGCAGGCCACCGGCGCCAATACCAACCCGTTCCAGACCATAGAACGCAAGGACGTGGGCATCACGCTGCGCATCAAGCCGCAGATCGGCGAGGGCGGCGCGGTGCGCATGACCATCTTCCAGGAGCAGAGCAGCGTCAAGAGCGACGTCGCCGCGGGCACCACCAACGCCGGCCCGTCGACCACCAAGCGCTCGATCGAGACCACCGTGGTGGTCGACGACGGCACCATCCTGGCGCTGGGCGGCTTGATCGAGGACCGTTTCGTCACCAGCCGCAGCCAAGTGCCGCTGCTGGGCGACATCCCGTTCATCGGGGCGCTGTTTCGCAGCGAAAACCGCGAGCGCCGGCGCAGCAACCTGTTGGTCTTCCTGCGCCCCATCGTGATGCGTGATGCCGACAGTGCCAACCGCCTGTCGCTGGACCGTTACGACCAGATTCGCGGCCAGCAGCAGGGCGCACAGCCCAGCCCCAGCGTGGTGTTGCCGATCAACCAATCGCCGGTGCTGCCCGAGCGCCTTGAAGGCGTTCGCGGCGCGCCTGTCATCGCGCCTGCCCCGGTGGTTCTGCCCAAGGCGCCCTGATGCGCGTGCAGCCCGCCGCATCCTAAACACCGGGACACCACCGCATGGGATCACGCCACCCGCTGCCCTACGCCTTCGCCAAGGCGCACAACGTGCTGCTCGAAGACGACGGCCAGCAACTGATGCTGTGGGCGGCCGAGACCACGCCGGCCTCGGCCTTGTCTGAAGTGACGCGGCTGTTCGATGTAGCGCAGTTCGAGCGCGAGCCCGCCGCCACGCTGGGCCAGCGCATCGCCGTGGCCTACGCCGGCGGCGAAAGCAGCGCCGCGGCGGTGATCGGCGAGGTGGAAAGCGGCGTCGACCTGTCGCGCATGATGCAAGACCTGCCGGCGGTTGAAGACCTGCTTGAAGCGGCCAACGACGCGCCCATCATCCGCATGTTGAACGCCTTGCTCACGCAGGCGGCCAAGGACGGCGCCAGCGACATCCACATCGAGCCCTACGAACGCAGCAGCGCCGTGCGCTTTCGCGTTGACGGCACACTGCGTGAGGTGGTGCAGCCCAACAAGGCACTGCACGCGGCGCTGATCTCGCGGCTGAAGATCATGGCCGAGCTGGACATCTCGGAAAAGCGCCTGCCGCAAGACGGCCGCATCAGCTTGCGCATCGGCGGGCGGGCCATCGACGTGCGTGTGTCGACACTGCCTTCGTCGCACGGTGAACGCGCCGTGCTGCGCTTGCTGGACAAGTCGGAATCGAAGTTCACGCTCGAAGGCCTGGGCATGGACGGCGACGTGCTGTCGTCGTACAACCGGCTGATCCAGCAGCCCCACGGCATCGTGCTCGTCACCGGGCCCACGGGCTCGGGCAAGACGACCACGCTGTACGCCAGCCTGGGCCGCGTCGATACCGCCACCACCAACGTGCTGACGGTGGAAGACCCGGTGGAGTACGA
>JANOLY010000218.1:0-2068 GCA_031420055.1 Burkholderiales bacterium
GATGTGGTCGCCGTCGTGATGAATTCGCCGCGTGCCGTGAACTCGGCAATCAGCCGCAGCAGGGCCTTTGCGTGCCCTCGGTCGGCGATGCCTTGCACAACTGGCCCAAACGGCTTATCGGCCTGCGGAATGCCCCTCTCGGGCCACACCAGCCGCAGCGGCTCGCGCAGGCGCCCAAGGTTGTGCTTCTGGTGCTCCAGCAGCAGGGAGCCGTCCTTGTCCCGGCTCATGAACAGACGCGAGCGCGCCGAGTTATTCCATGCGGTCGACCCCGAGTAGCCCTCGGAGTTCGGCCCACGGTCGCCCCGGCTGGTGCCCTTGTCAACGTGTGCCAGCAGCAGCACCCCGGCGTCGCGCTCGCGGGCGATGCGCGCCAGCGAACGCATGAACCCACGAACCCGGGCGCGGTCTATCTCGCTTGCGTCGAAGGCGTCCGATGCGTTGTCCACCACCAGCAGGGAAACGTGCTGCTCGGCAATGAACTCGCGCAGGCTGGCAAAGGTGCCTGTCGTGACGCCCTCGCGGCGGCCCCCGGCCGACACCTCGGCGAACAGGGTAGGGTCATCGTCGGTGGCGTCGAGGATGAACAGTCGGCCGTCCAGGTCGTCAATGCCCACGCCCATGCACCGACACACCAGCCGCAGGCGATACCGCAGTAGCCCAGCCCCATCCTCACCCGAGTAGAAGACGGCGATGCCGCGCCGCGTCGGGATGCAGAACAGTGGCAGGCCCAGCGCAACAGCAACGGCCAGCATAAGTGCGACCAGGCTCTTACCGACGCCTCCATGCGCAGCCAGCAGCGTGACGTGCCCGGCTGGAATCAGGCCCTCCCATACGAAGGCGGGCGGCGGCGGCTCGGCGGTCGTGAGGTCGGCGAACGGTACGACAGTGAACGGCAGCGGGGCGGCGGCGGGCTTGCTGGCGCGCGACAGCAGCGCCTCAAGCGCGCCATGCCCGTGTTGGCCCGCGTAGTCGTTCGCGTCGAAGTTGCGCGGGCTGCCCTCGGGCATCGTCACGAACTCGGCGCCCACCTCGCGGGCGATGGCTTCGGCTTCCATGCCCGCGTCAGGCACCAGCACCAGCCGGGCGGATGCGTCACGCTGGCGCAGGTCAGCGGCCACGGCGCGAACCCGGCCCCAGCCAAAGCACGCCACGGCGGCGGCGCCGGTTGCCTTCCAGCAGGCCCACGCGGTAGCCACGCCCTCGCACACATAGGCAGTGCCACCTGGCACCAGCTCCCCCACGATGAAGGCGCCACCGGCCATAGATGCGCCCGGCAGGCTCGGCTTGTCAATCTTGCCTTTCGCCTTCCACTGCGCGCCCACGTCGGGCGGTGCGATGAATTGCAAGCTCACCGGCTCGCCACCGGCCAGCGGCATCACCGGCACCACCAAACAGCCGGCCACGCTTTCACCGTTGACGCGCAGCGGGTCACCCTCGGGCAACACGCGCAGGCCATCGGGTCGGCCGTCCTTCTTCACGATGTAGCCATGTCCGGGCGGCGCCGGTTTGCAGCGCCCCCACACATCACTGGCACCCATGCCAGGGCGCGGCGCTTTCGCGGGCTCTGCGGGCCTTGCGGGGCCCTTCGCGGTGGCTTGTCGCGCATCCGGTGTGCCTTGCCGTCCCGGCCATCCTGCATCGCGGGCCATGGCGTACAGGGTGCCCTTACCGATGCCTGCGCCGCGCGCCTTTGCCCGGAACTTGCTCCTCGCGTCGGCCTCGCTCGTGAAGTTCGCACCCTTTCGGGACCACGACACAAACGCGTCCTCAGTGATGTCGGCCTTGGCAGCAGCGGCTGCCACCCGCCACCACCTGTCTTCGGGCATTCCGGGGTCGAGATACTGAAGCGCGGTGAGGGCATCTTGCGGCGTGTATGGCTGGCCGTTATTCATCGCCACCCCGCGCCGGCCATACGAACAGCACCCACGCCACCACCACCACGGCAGCGGTCAGCCAGTCGGCGGCGTTCACGATTGCCCCCGGACTGAGGTGCGCTGGCGCTTCCATGCGTTCAGCTTGCGGCGGTCACGCTCGGTCAGGTGATACACGCCAGGCCACACGGAAA
>JANOLY010000219.1:0-10651 GCA_031420055.1 Burkholderiales bacterium
AGGGCACCTGCGCCGTCGCTGGTCTGGCTGCTGTTGCCGGCCGTCACGCTGCCCTTCCCGGTGGGCTTGCCCGCCGGGTCCAATGACGCCGCAAACACCGGCCGCAACTTGGCCAGGCCTTCCAGGCTGGTGTCGGGCCGCGCGCCTTCGTCGAGCTTGACGGTGCGTGTCTTGGTGCCCACGCCGCCGCCGGCCAGGTCGGGGAATCGGTCGATCACGTCCACCGGCGTCATCTCGGCATCGAAGTGGCCCGCGGCCATGGCTGCCAGCGCCTTCTGGTGCGAGGACAGCGCAAAGGCGTCCTGGTCTTCGCGGCTGACTTTCCATTGCGTGGCCACCTTTTCGGCCGTCAGCCCCATGCCGTAGGCGATGCCCACGTTCTCGTCGCGCGCAAAGACTTCCGGGTTGAAGCTGGGCTTGTTGCCGCCCATCGGCACCATGCTCATGCTCTCGGCGCCGCCGGCAATCATCACGTCGGCCTCGCCCACGCGGATGCGGTCGGCGGCCATCTGCAGAGCAGTCAGTCCACTGGCGCAGAAACGGTTCACGGTGACCCCGCCCACGCTGTGCGGCAGCCCCGCCAGCACCATGGCCGCGCGCGCCATGTTCATGCCCTGCTCACCCTCAGGAAAACTACAGCCGATGATGGCGTCTTCAATGGCTTTCGGATCCAGGTTGGGCACCTGCGCCAGCGCGCTGCGCACGGCGGCCACCAGCAGGTCATCAGGCCGCGTGTTGCGGAAGTAGCCGCGCCCGCTCTTGCCAATGGGCGTGCGCGTGGCCGCGACGATGTAGGCGTCTTGAACTTGTTTGCTCATGATGGTTCTTCCTGTGTTACCCCCGCTACCGCTGGCGGGAGAGGGCTGTTCTGTGTTGCTCCCTCTCCCGCTTGCGGGAGAGGGCTGGGGTGAGGGTGGAAGCGTTGAAGGTGATCGTGGATCGACGCGAGCACAGCTTCCGTTTCACGAAGCACTTGCCTATTGTCGAATCGCAGGACGGCAAAACCCGCGCGTTGAAGCACCGCAGTTCGTTTCATGTCGGCGTCTTGCGCGTCCGGCTCGAGATGCTGACCGCCGTCAATCTCGACGACCAGGCCAGCTTCGATGCAGGCAAAGTCAGCAAAGTACTTGCCAACGGGGTGCTGGCGACGAAACTTGAATCCGGCAACGCCACGATTGCGCAGGTGTTGCCATATCAGCGTTTCCGCGTCAGTTGAACTGCTGCGCAACTCGCGCGCCCTCACCCCAGCCCTCTCCCGCAAGCGGGAGAGGGGGAAATGCGGAGCAGCGCGAGCGGTCACGCGCAGCTCAGTTGCGGACAGGCTTGCCGGTGGACAACATGCCCATGATTCGCTCTTGCGATTTGGGGTGTTCCAGCAGCGCACAGAAGCGTTCGCGCTCCATCGTCATCAAGTATTCCTCGATGACCAGGCTGCCGGCATCGACATCGCCGCCGCACACCACCTCGGCGATGAGCGTGCTGATGTGGAAGTCGTGCGCGCTGATGAAGCCGCCGTCGCGCATGTTGGCCAGCTGGCCCTTGATGGTGGCCACCGCCGAGCGCCCGGCCACCGGGAACAAAGCCTTGGCGGGCGCGCGGTAGCCGCTGTCAAACATCGCCTTGGCCTGGGTGATGGCCACGAACAGCAGCTCGTCCTTGTGCGGCACGATCACGTCGCTCCACAGCAGGTAGCCCAGCTTGCGCGACTCGATGGCGCTGGTGCCCACACGGGCCATGGCGGCGTTAGTGAAGCCGTCGATGGCGAACTTCAGGATGTCGGCGTTGGCCGGGTTGATGGAGTTCCCGGCAGCGGCCATCTCGGCAGCGCGCCGCGCGATGTAGGTCAGGCCCCCGGCGCCGGGCACCAGGCCCACGCCGACTTCCACCAGGCCCATGTACGACTCCATGGCCGCGACACGGCGCGCGCAGTACACGGCCAGCTCGCAGCCACCACCCAGCGCGATGCCGCGCACGGCGGCCACCACGGGCACCTGGGCGTAGCGCAGGCGGATCATGAAGTCCTGGAACTTCTTCATCTCGGGTGCGATGCCCTTGGCGCCGGACTTCATGAACACTGGCATCAGCGCTTCCAGGTTGGCGCCGGCCGAGAACACGTCGTCGGGCGACCAGATCACCAGGCCCTTGTAGCCGGCCTCGGCTTTGTCCAGCGCCTGCTGCAGGCCTTCGGCGACGGTCGGGCTGATGAGGTGCAGCTTGGCCGTGATGCTGGCCACCAGCACCTCGCCGTCGGGTGTCCAGACGCGGACTTCGTCGTTCTTGTAGACCTCGGTGCCCGACGCCAGCGGTGCCACCGCACCGTCACCGCGAACCGATTCAGGGAAGTGCTGGCGCGCGTACACCGGCAGCGCGCTGCGCGGTGCGTACAGCTTGCGCGCGGGGCTCCACGAGCCCTGTTCCGTGTGCACGCCCGAGTTGACGTGTACAGGGCCGTCGAACACCCAGTCCGGCAGCGGCGCCTTGCTCAGCGCCTTGCCGGCGTCGATGTCGGCCTTGACCCATTCAGCCACCTGCTGCCAACCGGCTTCCTGCCACAACTCGAACGGACCTTGCTTCAGTCCAAAGCCCCAGCGCATGGCGAAGTCGACATCGCGCGCGTTGTCGGCGATGTGCTCCAGGTGCACCGCAGCGTAGTGAAAGCCGTTGCGCAACAGCGCCCAGACAAACTGCGCCTGCGGATTGCTGCTTTCGCGCAGCAGCTTAAGGCGTTCGGCGGCGGGCTTCTTCAGGATGCGGTCGATGATGGGCTCAGCCTTGCCGCCCGCGGGCACGTACTCGCCTTTGGCCGGGTCCAGGCGCAGGATGTCGCGGCCGACCTTCTTGTAAAAGCCCGCGCCGGTCTTCTGGCCGAGCGCGCCCTTCTCGATCAGCGCCGACAGCACCGCTGGCGTGGCGTAGCTGGGGAAGAACGGGTCGTCAGCCAGGTTGTCCTGCAGCGTCTTGATGACATGGGCCATGGTGTCCAGGCCCACCACGTCGGCCGTGCGGAAGGTGCCGCTGCTGGCGCGGCCCAGCTTCTTGCCGGTGAGGTCGTCGACCACGTCGTAGCCCAGGCCGTAGGTCTGCGCTTCCTGGATGGTGGCCAGCATGCCGGCAATGCCCACCCGGTTGGCGATGAAGTTGGGCGTGTCCTGGGCCCGCACCACGCCCTTGCCCAGGGCGCTGGTGACAAAGGTCTCCAGCTGGTCCAGCACCTCGGCCTGGGTGGTGGGGGTGTTGATGAGTTCCACCAGCGCCATGTAGCGCGGCGGGTTGAAGAAGTGAATGCCGCAAAAGCGCGGTTTGATGCTGTCGGGTAGCACCTGGCTCAGCTTCGTGATGGACAGCCCCGAGGTGTTGCTGGCCACTATTGCCAACGGCGCCAGCGCGGGCGCAATCTTCTCGTACAGCGCCAGTTTCCAGTCCATGCGCTCGGCAATGGCTTCGATGACCAGGTCACATTCGCCCAGCAGCGCCAGGTGCTCTTCGTAGTTGGCCTGTTGGATCAGCGCGGCGTCTTCCGGCACGCCCAGCGGCGCGGGCTTGAGCTTCTTCAGGCCCTCGACGGCCTTGCTGACGATGCCGTTCTTGGGGCCGTCTTTGGCCGGCAGGTCGAACAGCACCACGGGCACCTTGCAGTTGACGAGGTGGGCGGCGATCTGCGCGCCCATCACGCCGGCGCCCAGCACGGCCACTTTGCGAACGGTGAATCGACTCATTGAATGTCTCCTGGTTGCCGCGGGCTGTGTGCGAGCCCGGGCGCGAACGGGTGGGTGGTGGCCTGAAACGGACTCTAGAACGCTGCCTCTTCCATGGCCATCAGCGGGGCCATGCCGCTGCGCGCGCTGCGGATCAGGCCCGCAGTTTCAGGCAGCAACTTGGCAAAGTAAAAGCGCGCCGTGTGCAGCTTGGCGGTGTAGTAAGGGTCGCCCGCGTGTTGCTTGTCCAGCGCCAGCTTGGCCATGCGGGCCCACAGGAAGGCAAACACCTGGTGGCCGGCCACACGCTGGTAGTCCACAGCAGCGGCACCCACCTCATCGGCACTGCCCATGGCCTTGAAGCCCAGTTCGGTGGTCAGCTTGTTGAGCTTGTCGCCCAGGTCAGCCAGCGGGTTGACGAATTCCTGCATGGCCTCAACGACGCCTTCTTGCTCGACGAAGTCCTGCACCAGCCGGCCGAACATCTTCAGCTTGGCGCCGTTGTCGCCCAGCACCTTGCGGCCCAGCAGGTCCAGCGACTGGATGGTGTTGGTGCCCTCGTAGATCATGTTGATGCGCGAATCACGCACGAACTGCTCCATGCCCCATTCGTGGATGTAGCCATGCCCGCCCAGCACCTGCATGCAGTGGGAGGTGGCGATCCAGGCGTTGTCCGAGCAAAAGGCCTTGCAGATGGGCGTCAGCAGGGCCACCAGGTCGGCGCATTCCTTGCGCTCGTCAGCGTCGTCGCTGGCGATTTCCTTGTCGATGAGCAAGGCGATGTAGATGCCCAGCGCGCGGCCGCCCTCGGCATAGGCGCGTGCCGTGAGCAGCATCTTGCGCACGTCGGGGTGCACGATGATGGGGTCGGCGGGCCGCTCGGGCGCTTTGGGGCCGGACAGGCTGCGCATCTGCAGGCGGTCCTTGGCGTAGGCTGCGGCGTTCTGGTAGGCCACTTCGGTCAGCCCCACAGACTGGTTGCCCACGCCCAGGCGCGCGGCGTTCATCATCACGAACATCGCCGCCAGGCCCTTGTTGGGCTGGCCCACCAGCGTGCCCAGGGCGCCGTCCAGGTTGATCTGGCAGGTGGCGTTGGCGCGTATGCCCATCTTGTGTTCCAGCCCGGTGCAGAAGATGGGGTTGCGCTCGCCCAAGCTGCCGTCGGCATTCACCAAGAACTTGCTCACCGCGAACAGCGAGATGCCCTTGCTGCCCACCGGCGCGTCGGGCAGGCGGGCCAGCACCAGGTGCACGATGTTGGGCGCCAGGTCGTGCTCGCCGGCCGATATGAATATCTTCTGTCCGGTGAGCCGGTAGCTGCCCTCGGGCGCGCCTGCCACCACCTCGGCCTTGGTGCGCATCAGGCCCAGGTCGGTGCCGCAGTGGGGTTCGGTCAGGCACATGGTGCCGGTCCATTCACCGCTGGTCAGGCGGGGCAGCAAGCTGGCTTTCTGCGCTGGCGTGCCGTGTTCGTGCAGGCAGGCGTAGGCGGCGTGCGTGAGGCCGGGGTACATGGTCCAGGCCTGGTTGGCCGAGTTCAGCATCTCGTAGAAGCAGTGGTTGACGACGATGGGCAGGCCCTGGCCGCCGAACTCGGTGTCGCAGCTCAGCGCCGGCCAGCCGCCCTGCACGTACTGCGTATAGGCGTCCTTGAAGCCTTGCGGCGTGGCGACCTCGTGGCTCTGGCGGTCCAGGCTGCAGCCCTGCTCGTCGCCGCTGATGTTCAATGGAAACGCGACCTCGGACGCGAACTTGCCGCCCTCTTCCAGCACGGCGTTGATGGTGCCCTCATCGATCTCGGCGTGGCGCGGCAGTTGCCGCAGTTCATCGGCGACGTTGAACAGCTCGTGCAGCACGAAATGCATGTCGCGCAGCGGTGGGGTGTAGGTGGCCATGGGGTACTCCTGAAGGTCGAAGGTGAAGGGTGCCGGCCCGGCTCAGCGCTTGGCGCGGCTGGGCACCGCGGCCACCGGCGCAATGGCCGGCGCGGCGCGCACGCTGTAGTGGCCCAAGATGCGCTCGAAGCCGGTGCGCGCGCGGCCCAGCACACCGGGGTTGCGCAGAAAGCGCGAGTCGTGGTGCAGCGCCAGGATCAGGCCGTGGATCTCGAACAGCATCTGCGGGGCATCGGTGTCGGGCGCCAGATCGCCTTCGTCGATGGCGATTCCGATGGCGCGTTGCAGCGCGGCTTGCCACGAACGCACCATGGACACCAGCGCGTCACGCACCGGACCGGGCCGGTCGTCGAACTCCACCGCGCCGCTGATGTAGATGCAACCCGAGTCCAGTTCGACCGAGACACGGAGGATCCAGCGTTCGAACAGGGCCCGCAAGCGCGGCAGGCCTCGCGGTTCGCGGATGGCGGGAAAAAAGACCTCTTCCTCGAAACGCGTGTGGTACTGGCGGACCACCGAGATCTGCAGCTCTTCGCGCGAGCCGAAGTGGGCAAACACGCCCGACTTGCTCATGTTCGTGACCTCGGCCAGCACGCCTATCGACAGGCCCTCCAGGCCGACATGCGAGGCCAGGCCCAGCGCCGCGTCCAGAATCGCCGCCCGCGTTTGTTGGCCCTTGTGCAGGGTCTTGGACACCGCAGCGGCAGGGTCCTCGGGGGACAGGGTCACGAGAGAGTCTCCAAAAATCGAACGATCGTTCTATTTTGCAGACTTCGTTGCTGCCGCAGTGCCCGCACCAGCCACTTTTTCTAGGGGACCGCTCCTAGAAATCGACCCCGAAGCGAGGCCAGCCCGGGCGGGGACCCGCCTTGCACGGCCAGGCATGGGGTCGCGCGCAATGGTTTACGCTCGGGGGATGGACGTCCTGCAGCTCGATATCTCGGGCCGCCCGCAGGCCTGGATCAGCGCTCGCGAGGCGGCCGTCCTGTACGCATGCGACAGCGTGGCTTGGACGCTGGGTGAGACTTTCCATGTGCTGCGCGGGGGCATGCAGCGCAGCACGGGCTTGCAGTCCCGTATCGAGTTGCAGCCCATCATCGCCGTGCGCGGTGCCATCCCCAGCCGGGCCTGGCGCCGGGCGCCGGCGCTGAACAACCCCAAGCTGTTCGCGCGCGACCGCCAGGTCTGCGCGTACTGCGGCGGCCACTTCCATCTGGACGACCTGACCCGCGAGCACATCGTGCCCGTGTCGCGCGGGGGGCAGGACACCTGGATGAACTGCATCACCGCCTGCCGCACCTGCAACGGCCAGAAAGGCAACCGCATGCCCGAAGAAGCCCGCATGACACTGCTGTACATGCCCTACGTGCCCAGCCTGCACGAGGACATGATCCTGCGCGGCCGGCGCATCGTGGCCGACCAGATGGATTTCCTGTTGGCCTCGGTACCGCGAAGCAGCCGGCTGCACGATTGAGCGCGCAATTCACGGCCCACGCGAGTCCGTCGACAGGCGTATTCGTTATGGCTTGCAGCGGGAACCAAAATGGACGCCCCAGAGTCCACCGCCCACCATTTCAGGTCCACCCATGAAAACACTGCTGATCGCTGGCACCACCTTGCTGGCTCTTGCCGGTTGCACGACCACCAGCCCCGACGTTGTCAGCCGCCATGACGCCCAGCGCATGGCCACCGTGGTTGACGCGGTGGTCCTGTCCACCCGCCCGGTGGTGGTCGACGGCACGCAGTCAGGCATAGGCGCTGCAGCCGGCAGCGTGGCCGGCGGCATCGCGGGTTCATCGGTCGGCGGCAGCCGCGAGGCGGTGGTGGTGGGCGTCATCGGCGCCGTGTTGGGCGGGGTCATCGGCAACGCCGTCGAACGCGCAAGCACCCGCGAAGAGGCCGTCGAGGTGCTGGTACAACTGAAGAACGGCGAACGTCGCTCTGTGGTTCAGGCCAAGGCCGGTGAGACGCTGGCCGCCGGCGACCCGGTGATCCTGGTCACCACGGGTGGCAAGGTGCGTGTGACCAAGGCGCCTGCCCTTCAGAAACCGGTAGCTTCGGTCCCCAACCGTAGCTGAACCGGCCACCCGCGGGCGTTCTCAAACCGCCGCAGCGTCCTGGCGTGACAAGCTCGGGTGGCGCTCGGGCCACCCGCCGCGCGAATCAGCCGCGCGTCATGCCCTTCTTCAGGTCGCCATCGACCGGCTTGTCGCCGATCCAGATACGCAGCACCGCAGTGAAGAAGTCTTCGCCGGGGATGGGGTTGCCCCGAGCCTGGCCATTGACCGTCACGCGGGTGCCGGCATCGGGCAGGTACTCGAAGTGGATCACGTCGCCCTTCTTGGCCTCACCCACGGCCTTGAGGTTGGCATTCAGGGTATCCAACTGCACCTTGAAGCCCGCCATCTGGACCTCGGTGTGATTGGCGCGCAGACCGTCGTTCAAGGCACCCGAAAACGAATCGGCGTCGACGCTGCGCAGCATCGTGATCGAAATCCGGCGCGGGCCCTTTTGCGCCAGCAGCGCGCTGGCGTCGGCGGACTTCTGCGGCACGTAAAGGCCCGCCACATAGACCTTGAAGATGGCCCGTGTGCGCAAGCCCGCGCCGTTGAGCTGCAGCGCCGCACCACCCACTTGGGCGGTTGGCTCAAACTTGACGCCCTCGAGTTCGATTGCTTGGGCTTGAACCCCCGTGGTGGCCAGCACCAGCGCAGTGGCGGCGAGCAGCCGCGACAAAAGTCTGTTCATGTGTGTCTCCTGAGTGGGTTGTGCCTGGCAGTGCCCGTGCAGCGATCGCCAACTGGGAAACACCGGCAAACTGGTAGGCCGTATTGGCCTGGCCTCGAACGAACGGCCAAAGCATTATGAGTCCGAAAGAGCTGGATGTCGCCGCACCAGTTCGGGCAGGCGATTGACGTCCACCGCTGGCGTCTTGCACCGCCGCTCAGGGCGAAACTTGCTGTAGTCAATCTCCGACATAACGACGCGAACCTGGCTGATGACAACCGAATGCGGGCGCGCATATCTTTTGTCCATCGTCGTGACCGCGGCAGCCTTTGAGAGAAACCACCATGCAATCACTTTCGAATTCATCCCTGCGCTTGGGCGTCATCACTGCCGCCTTGCTAGCTTCAATGGCACTGGCGGCCTGCAACAAGGCCGGTGAACCGACCGTGGGTCAGCGTGTAGACGGCGCCATCGCAGACACCAAGCAAGCCACGACAGGCGTTCGCGCCAGTGCCATGGACGCCACCATCACCACCAAGATCAACGCGGCGTTGGCTGCTGACGACAAGCTCTCGGCCATCAAGATCAACGTCGACACGGCCAATGGCCGGGTCACCCTCAGCGGTACTGCGCCTGATACCGCCTCGCGCGAGCGCGCCACCATGCTGGCTACCGCCGTGGAGGGCGTGACCGCCGTCGACAACCGCCTGTCGGTCAGCGGTAGCTGATCCTGGCCACCCTCAACAGTGCGCCCGTCATGGGGCGCCGACGTTGAGGCCCGCGCTATCGGCAGATGTTCGTCAACGAGGGCTCATTGCGCGCTGAGCTTCGCAACGCAGCTTGACGTGCCACCGCCGCTCGATCGCCAGTGCTCAGACCCATCAGACGGCGTGTTCCGCAGTTCGACTCAAGCCTCCGTTCCCGGCGCTACACAAACCGCGCTGACCACCGCCGCCGCCCAAGAGTCCCCGAGTGCGCGGCACCGTACGCCCGGGGCGTTGGTGCTCGTGGCGAACCCGGGCTCGGCCGGAGCCAACCGGGGTCAACTCGATGCCGCGCTGGACGCTGCCCGCAGTGGCGGATTTCCGGCGCTGCTTCTGCAGGCTCAGGAGGGCGCCGAGTTGCCGACCTTGGCTGCGCGTGGTGCGCGCCTCGCCGCGCGCGAGCAGGGTTCTGTGATCGCCGTGGGCGGGGACGGCACGATCAACGCGGTGGCCGCTGCGGCGATAGAAGCCGGGCCTGGTGGCCTGCCGTTAGGCCTCGCCTCGAGCGAATACGAAGGGACTCCCCCCATCCGGTAACGGTGTCGATGCACCAAGATTGAGTCTGGTCGATCAATCTGAAACTTTAAACAGGAGAAGTCCCATGAGCCAGATTACACGAGCTGCAATTGCACGGGTCGGCGTGCACGGGTCGGCGTGGACCTGGCCAAGAACGTGATCCAGGTGCACGCGGTGGATGGTGCCGGCCGACGCGTGGCCGTACGCGCCATCAAGCGCGGGCAGTTCCTTGCCTGGTGCGCGCAATTGCCCGCCGGCTGCCTGGCTCCTGGTGGCGATGTCACGCGGGCCGGCGTACCATACGGCCATGGGAATCGCAACAGGAACCGTCGTAGGCGGCAAAGTCCACTTGGAAGGGATCACCCTCCCCGAGGGCACAGTCGTCACTATCCTCACTCGTGAGCCTGGGCCTGGGTTCACGCTCAGCCCTGAGGAAGAAGCTGAGCTACTGGAGTCGATCGCCGAGGCCGACCGCGGTGAGACCATCTCTGAGGAAGAGCTCTTCGCCCGCCTTGATCGCGCCGCGAAGCAGTGACGCGCCGTCTCCGCATCACAGCGCGGGCGGCGGCCGAGATTCAACGGGCAGACGCGTGGTGGCGGAAGAATCGACTGTCTGCCCCAGATGCAGTACGCGAAGATCTGAAGTCGACCTTTGGTCTCCTGTTGCTGCAGCCGGGCATTGGTGAGCGCGTCCAGAACGCCAAGCTCATCGCCACTCGAAGCCTGCAGATCGACCGAATTGGGTACGACGTCTACTACCGCGTCCAAGGTGAAGAAGTGGTTGTTCTGGCGCTTTGGCATTCGCACAGAGCACAGCAGCCGCGCGTTTGACCGCCACGACGCCTAACCCTTCTACAAGGACTCCCCCTCAAGTCAAGGGGACTGAATTGGTAATTGGCTGTTCGGCTGTTCCCCCTTGTCAAGCGGCTGTTTGTATTGGCTGTTGATTTGAATTGCCGGGTCCCGACGTGGTGCGATTCGAAGTTGCGGCGCGACAGAGAACAGACTGCACATCTACAAACGGCCTTGTTGCACCTGCCGGTGCGGACCCAGA
>JANOLY010000220.1:0-2049 GCA_031420055.1 Burkholderiales bacterium
ATGGCGCCTGGCCGGGCTAAGCTCGTGCACCGGATGGCGCCACAGTCGTCGCGCCCGGCTTCAGGAGGCCAACGATGCCTGCAAGCTCCCGCTCTGCCGCGTCGCTGTCGCGGTACTTTTCCTGCCAGGCCGTGCTGGCCCTGCTGCTCGTGGCGCTCACCGGTTGCGCCAGCATCGACAGCGCGCCGCCACGCTTCGGCACCGAAGCCAACGCGCTGAAAGCGGTCGATGCCTACTTTGACGGCACCCTGCGCCGCTACCTGGCGGCCCAGCCGCAAAAGCAGAAAGAGATCCGCAACGGCTTCATCGAAACCCGCGCGGCGCTGATCGATCAGGGTTACGCAGGTTTCCGCCAGACCCTGTACACCCAGCGGGTGGGCATGAACGTCGGGGTCGACCTGGCCACGCTGGGGCTCAATGCCGTGGGTGCCGTCACCGGCAGCGCGCCCGCCAAGACCGGGCTGCACGCACTGTCGGGCGGCCTGATCGGCAGCAAGGCGTCTATCGACAAGAACGTGTTCTTCGACCGCACCATGCCGGCGCTGGTGGCGCAGATGGAGGCCCAGCGCAGCGCGCTGCGTCTGCGCATGATGGGCGGCATGATGGTGGACACCAGCCGCTACCCCTTGATGCAGGCGCGCGCCGACCTTGAGGAGTACTACGCGGCCGGCACCATGGTGGGCGCCATCGGCAGCATCACCACCCAGGCGATGGTCGAGCAGAAGGGCCAGACTGATGAGTTGCAACGCCGCCTGCCCAGCCAGGACGAGATCGTCAGCAAACTCGACGAACTGAAATTCGACGTACTGGAAGCCGTGAACGACGAACCGGGGCGCCAGCTGTCGGATTGCTGGATGGCCAAGAACCTCAAGGCCCAGGCGGCCAATCGTGCGGCCATCCGGGCCTGGTGGAAGGCCGCCCAGGTCGAGCTAGACCCTGACGACGAGTTCGACTTCTTCGACGCCCCGGAGTGGGCCGCCAAACGCAAGGACGCATCCGCAGACACCGGTTTGGCCGCACAACTCAAGGGCTGCTCAGTAGCCGCCAAGTGAAGGAGAGCCCCATGAAGAAGCAAGCCCGCACCGGCCTTGAGCGCGAGATGGCGCAAAAGCGCTTTGATTTCCTGATGGAAAAGCCCGGCACCAAGGCCTGGATGTTCGAGCAATCGGGCGGCCTATGGACCGTGGCCTGGATCACCACAGACCCCGGCAACGGCTTGGCCGACACCGTCGCCGCCGTGGGTCTGGACACGGCCGAGGCAGCAACAGCCGCTGCCTCCGACGCCCTGGGCCGCCTGTCGGCCCGCTTCGAGAGCAATGGCCGCCCCGAGGCGATCGGCTTCGACAGCACGGGCGGCTTCTCTTACGGCGCCTACCAGATTGCCACCCGCACCGGCACCATGGCCGCCTTCCTGGCGCACCTGGAAACCAAATTCCCCACCCTGCATGCCGCGCTGCTGGCCGCCGGCGGCGAGGCGGCCGCCAAAGCCGGCAGCGAGGCGTTCAAGCAGGCCTGGGTCGGGCTGGCGCGTGATGCCCGCTTTGGTCAGGCCCAGCACGATTTCATTCGCGAAACCCACTACCAGCCCTTCGTGCGCAAGCTCAAGACCGAGCTGGGCCTGGACGCCGAGACCCGCAGCGCGGCCTTGCGCGACGTGCTGTGGTCGGTGGCGGTGCAGCATGGCGCGGCCAACACCATCGTGCAGGCGGCCCTGGCTGGCCGGCCCGCCGGCAGCCTGGACGACCAGGCCCTGATCCAGGCGATCTATGCGGAACGCGGCAAGGTCGATGTCTACTTCGCCAGTTCCACGCCACAGGTGCGCGCGGCGGTGGCGCAGCGCTTCATCGACGAGCGGGCGCAGGCGCTGACGATGCTGGCCTGAGGCCCGCCGGCCCGGCGCGCTGCCAGCTACTGGAACGCCACCTCGGCAAAGCTGCGCAGCTTGCGGCTGTGCAACTGGTCCAGGCGCTGGCGGCGCAGCAGCTCGATCGCGCGCATGCCGATGCGCAAGTGCTGGTCCACCCGCGCGCGGTAGAAGGCATTGGCCAT
>JANOLY010000221.1:0-3485 GCA_031420055.1 Burkholderiales bacterium
GGGGGCCACACCGGCACGCTGGAGGGCGAGTGGTCGCCCAAGCGCCTGGTGATCATCGAGTTCCCGAGCGTCGCCCAGGCCCGGGCCTGGGCCGACTCGCCCGAGTACGCTCCCGCCAAGCGGCTGCGCCAGATCACCACCACCTCGAACCTGATCGTGGTCGAGGGCGTGGCGCCGGTGTAGACGGCAAGCGACACGAAAAATTGGTCGCTTCGCTCGGCTCTGGCGCGCAGGCCGCGCTGCCTGATTGCGCGGGCCTTGCTCAGGACCGCGACTTCACGCAGGCCCGCGACCTGGCGCAGCAGGAGCCCCAGCGGCTGGCTCAGATGATCGCGCTGTGGTAGCAGGAAGCGCGCCGCCACCAGGTGTTGCCCCTGGACGACCGCTTCCGTGAGCGCGTTGCTGATTCGACGCGACCCTTGGCCAGCCAGCAACGCGACCTTTACCGCTACTTTCCCGGCACCCGCCCGGTGCCGACCGAAATGACTGGCCGCCGTGCGTTGGTGACATCCGAAGGCCGACGTTCGCCGTCGCAGCATAGCAGCCATTACCAGGTCGTTTGTGAGCGTGTTAGCTGCTGCGCCACTTGCGCTCGGCGTCGTCCCAGGCCTGGAGTGGCTGCAGGTCCGGCACCCAGGCCAATCCCGACTTCGCATCGGACGACACAGCCTCGGGCGTGACCACGACGTCGAGCAAGGCTGGCCGGTTCGCCAGGGCGCGCTGGATCGCGCTAGGCAGGTCCTCGGGCCGCTCCACGCGCTCGCCATACATTCCGAAGGCGCGCGCCATGGCCGCGTGGTCGGCGTACTGCAGGCGCGTGCCAACCACCTTGCCGTGCGTCTCCAGCTGATCACGCACCTCAATCGCCCAGGAGCCGTTGTTGGCAACCATCACAAGCAGCGGCGCACGCTGCCGCACCGCCGTGTCGATCTCCATGGCGTTGAAGCCGAAGGCGCCGTCTCCAGTCGCAACCACCACCAAGCGGCCCGGGCAAACCAGGCTTGCGGCGATTCCAAATGGCGTGCCGACGCCGATGCAGCCGAGCGGCCCGGGGTCGAGATACGTGGTGGCGGGAAGCCCGACGCGCGCAAAGCTGAGAAAATCACCGCCGTCGGCGACGACGATTGCGTCCGGCGGCAGTGCGTCGCGCAGCGCGGCGAGCGCACGGTTCGGATGCATGCGTCCGTCGGTCCCGGGCGGCGCGTTTCGCATGCTGGTCACCAGCTTCTCCGAGCGCTCGACATGCTGGCGGCGCAGCGGCGCCGCCCACTCGCGGTCGGTGGCGGCCTGCCGGCCCCCCGCCGCGCGCAGGATCGCCTCGATCGCCAACGCGGGCGTGGCGAGAATTTCAACCGCGCCGCGGCGGTTGTCTCGCAGCTCTGACGCGGCGTCCCCGATGCGCAGAAACTTTGCCGCACCGAAAACAGCGGGTGAACCATAGGCCAGCTGGAAATCCAGCCGGCGCCCCACGGTCACCACCAAGTCTGCCTGGCCCATGACCGAACCGCGCATCGCCGCCACCACGGAAGGATGCTGCTCCGACACCAGGCCGCGGCTTTCCCCCGTGTCAAGGTAAGGCGCCCCCAGCTCGGCGAGCAGCCGGGCCAACGGCTCACCAGCCCCCTGTGCGCCGCGGCCCGAGATGAACAAAGGCCGCTTGGCCGACCAGAGCAGGTCGACCGCGGCCTGAACGGCTTCCAAATCGGGTGCCATGCGCGGGGGCTGCTTCGCTGCGAAGTGCTCCGGCAGTTGCACCGCCACGGGCACCTCGGCCCGCAACGTGTCCACCGGGAAGTCCAGGTACACCGGCCCCGGATCGCCGCCACAGCCTAGCGCGCGCGACACCGCCTCGTCGAGTTCCTGCAGCACGAGCGTGGGCTCGCGCACGGTACGGGCGTAGCGCGTGATAGACCGCACCAGTTCGGTGTGCACCATATCTTGCAGTGCCCCGCGGTTTTCCTGGGGCCGCGGCGGCGTGCCTGAGAGCACCAGCACCGGCACGCGCGCGACGTGGGCATTCGCGATGCCGGTCATCGCGTTGGTCACGCCGGGGCCGGCCGTGACGAGCGCAACACCGAAGCCGCCAGTCAGCAGGGCCTCGGCGTGCGCCATGTAGACAGCCGCCCGCTCGTCGCGCACGTCGACGATGCGAATTCCCTCGGCGTCTAACCGCATCCAGATCGGCATCACGTGACCGCCGCACAGGCCATACACGCGCTGCACGCCGCGCGCCTTTAGAAATCGCGCGATGACAGAGGCGACCGACTGTTCGTGGATGGACATGAGGGGCACGGCGGACTCCTTAGAATAAATAAAACAAGCGCGGCGCCTGCCAAATCAGACGCGCCCTTTTATACATGAATCCGAACTCACAGCTTTAGGAACAGCGCATGACTCGTCTGCTTACCATTGCCGATGCGATCGCGACCCATGCGCGGCTGATGCCGCACAAGGTAGGCGCGCGCGATTCCGCCCGCAGCCTCACCTTCGCGGCATGGGACATGCGTTCGGCGCAGCTGGCTTCTGCCCTGTTGAGCCTTGGGCTTGCCAAGGGCGACCGCGTCGGGATCGTGGCGGCGAACTGCATCGAGTGGCTGGAGATTTACGTGGCGTTGGCGCGCGCCGGGCTGGTCGCGGTACCGGTCAACTTCCGGCTGTCCGCCCCTGAGGTCGCCTATATCCTGCGCGACGCCGAAGTCAGCGCGGTGATCGCTGGCCTCGACTTTTGCCGCACGGTCGACGACATCCGCGCGGAGCTGCCCCAGGCGGACGCGCGCTTCGTCGCCCTGGGCGACGCCCCCCACGATGGCTGGCGCTGCTACGAGTCGGTGCTCGTACTGGGCGAGTCGGCTCGCGCTTTCCCCCCCGTCACGCAGGACGATATGTGCGCGCTCATGTACACCTCGGGCACCACCGGGCGACCCAAGGGCGCGATCCGCAAGCATGGCGGCAGCAGCCTGATCGCCATCGCGACCGCGCTGGAGATGGGCTTCACCCGCGAAGACACCGGGCTCCTGGTGATGCCGCTGTGCCATGCCAACTCGCTGTACTTCGGCACCACTTTCATGCACCTGGGCGCCACCATCGTGGTCGACGACCGGCGCAGCTTCGATCCCGAGGCGCTGGTGCGCACGCTGGCCCAGGAAAAGGTGACCTTCACCTCGCTCGTGCCGACGCACTACATCATGGTGCTGGCCCTGCCCGAGACCGTGCGGCGCAAGTACGACGTCTCGAGCGTAGGCAGGCTGCTGATCTCGTCGGCACCGGCGCGGCGCGATACCAAACTCGGCATCCTCGACTACTTCCGCAACGGCCGCCTGTACGAGCTGTACGGCTCCACCGAACACGGCTGGGTGACGCTGCTGCGCCCGCACGAGCAGCTTGAAAAGCTGGGCTCGGTCGGGCGGGAGTGGGCCGGGAGCGGGGCGATCCGCATGCTGGATCCCGAGGGCAACGAAGTGCGCGACGGCGAGGTCGGCGAGCTC
>JANOLY010000222.1:0-14068 GCA_031420055.1 Burkholderiales bacterium
CGCGACGGCCAGCCCGTGGCGCAGCGCTGGCTGGTCGAGCGTTCCGGCGTCACGATCGAGCGGGTCGTCACCCCACGACTGGCCAGCGACGGCAGCGCCACGGTGGGTCGTATCGACGCCTTCGTGGGCCAGCCGCCGGCCATGGTGACAGTGCGCCACGGTGTCGTCGAGGGCCTGTGGCGGGGCACGGTGCGCACCTGGGAAGTCTCGGCGCTGACGCTGAACATGTTGGGCCGCATGCTGATCGGCGAGGCGTCGCTGAAAAACCTCAGCGGCCCGATCACCATCGCCGACTACGCCGGACAATCGGTGCAGCAGGGCCTGGGCTACTACCTCGGATTCCTGGCCCTGGTGAGCGTCAGCCTGGGGGTGATCAACCTGCTGCCATTGCCCATGCTCGATGGCGGCCACCTGATGTATTACATTTTCGAGGGCGCCACCGGCCGCCCGGTCTCCGACCTTTGGCTGGCCCGGTTGCAACGCGGCGGTATCGCCGTGCTGCTGCTGATGATGTCGGTCGCCCTTTTCAACGACGTAGCCCGCTTGCTGGGCCTGCACTGAATCCCATGTTTCCTGTTCACCCGTTCGGGCCCCTGCGCCCTGCCGTGGCGCTGGTGGTGTCGGTGGCGGCCCTCGTGGCGTCGCCGGCAGCCCTCGCTGTCGAGCCTTTCGTCCTCAAGGACATCCGTGTCGAGGGCATCCAGCGCACCGACCCGGGTACGGTCTTTGCGGCGCTCCCGTTTCGCATTGGCGATACCTACAACGACGACAAGGGCTCGACCGCGCTGCGTTCGCTGTTCGCCACCGGCCTGTTCAAGGACGTGCGCATCGAGATCGAGGGTCAGGTGGCGGTGGTGGTGGTCGAAGAACGCGCCATCATTGCCACGGTCACCTTCGTCGGCCTGAAGGAGTTCGACAAGGACCCGCTCACCAAATCCTTGCGTGATGCTGGTATCGGTGAAGGGCTGCCCTTCGACCGCGCCTTGATCGACCGCGCCGAGCAGGAGATCAAGCGCCAGTACCTCAGCCGCAGCCTGTACGGCGCTGAGGTGGTGACGACGATCACGCCGCTGGAGCGCAACCGCGTCAACGTCAGCTTCACCATGACGGAAGGCGACGCCGCCCGCATCCGCGACATCCGCATCGTCGGCGCCAAGGTGTTCTCCGAGTCCACCTTGCTGGGCCTGTTCGAGCTGACGCCCAGTGGCTGGTTCACCTGGTACAGCAAGACCGACCGCTACGCCCGCAGCAAGCTCAACGCCGACCTGGAAAAGCTGCGCGCCTACTACGTCAACCGCGGCTACCTCGAATTCGCGATCGAGTCGACCCAGGTCACCATCTCGCCCGACAAGCAGACTATCTCCGTCGCCATCTCTGTGCGCGAAGGTCAGCCCTACACCGTCACGTCGGTGCGACTGGAAGGCGACTACCTGGGCAAGGAGCCCGAGTTCCAGGCCTTTGTGGCATTGCGACCCGGCCAACCCTACCGCGGTGACGCGGTAACCGAGACGGCGCGTCGCTTCACCGATCTGTTCGGGATGTATGGCTACGCCTTTGCCCGGGTCGAGCCCCGCCCGGAGATCGACCGAGCCACCGGCCAGGTGGCCGTCGTGCTGGCCGCCGACCCGCAGCGCCGCGTCTATGTGCGCCGGGTCGACCTGGCGGGAAACACGCGCACACGGGACGAAGTGGTTCGGCGCGAGTTCCGCCAACTGGAAGCCGCTTGGTACGACGGTGGTCTGATCAAGCTGTCCAAGGAACGTGTCGACCGCCTGGGATTCTTCAAGGAAGTTGAAGTCGAGACCAGCGAGGTGCAGGGCTCGCCGGACCAGGTCGACCTGGTCGTTCGCCTGACCGAAAAGCCCACCGGCGCGCTGCAGATCGGCGCGGGCTATTCCAACGCCGAGAAGTTCACCTTCAACGCCTCGGTGAAACAGGAAAACGCCTTTGGCTCGGGCAACTACCTGGGCATCGAAGTCAACACCAGCAAGTCCAATCGCGCGCTGATCCTGAGCACGGTGGACCCCTACTTCACCGTCGACGGCATCTCGCGGGCCTTCGACCTTTTCTACCGCACCAGCCGGCCGCTCAACAGCCTGGGCGACCAGTACCAGCTGACCACGCCAGGCGGGGCGGTGCGCTTCGGCGTGCCTTTCTCCGAGTACGACACGGTGTTCCTGGGCGTGGGCTTTGAGCGCACCGAGATCGGTGCGTCTGCCGGCATCCCCCTGAGCTACCTGAACTACCGCGTGCTCTACGGCGCCAACAGCAATGCCTTTCCGCTCACGCTGGGCTGGGCGCGGGACGCGCGGGACAACGTGATCGCCCCCCAGGCTGGCCGCTACCAGCGCGTGAACCTGGAATGGAGTCCATTCGGCGACGTTCAGTACACCCGTATCAACCTGCAGCACCAGGAGTTCTGGCCGCTGCCGTTGCGCATGTCGGTGGGTGTGAATGCCGAAATCGGCATCGGCAAGGGCCTGGGTGGCAAGCCCTATCCGGTGTTCAAGAATTTCTATGGCGGCGGGCTGGGCACGGTGCGCGTTTTCGAGCAAGGCTCTCTCGGCGTGGTCGACCCCACAGGCGCCTACATCGGCGGCAACCGGCGCTTCAACCTGAACACCGAGCTGTACTTTCCGGTGCCCGGTACGGGCAACGACCGCTCCTTGCGCATCTTCGCTTTTGCCGACATGGGCAACGTCTGGGCCGAGGACGAAAAGATCACCGGCGCGTCGCTGCGGTCCTCCGCCGGCGTGGGTCTGAGCTGGATCTCGCCGGTAGGCCCGCTCAAGCTCAGCTGGGGCAAGCCGCTGCAACTGCAGCGCAACGATAGAATTCAACGCTTCCAATTCCAGATCGGGACTGCCTTCTGATGAAGATGTTCGCCAACCAGGCGCTTGCCGCCGCTGCTTTGTCCCTGGCGCTGGCCGCCCCTGCGGTCGCCCAGGAACTCAAGATCGGCTACGTGAACAGCGAGCGCGTGCTGCGCGAGGCCACGCCCGCCAAGGCCGCACAAACCAAGCTCGAGGCCGAGTTCGGCAAGCGCGAGAAAGAACTTAACGACGCCGCGACAAGGCTCAAGGCCGCTGGCGACAAGCTTGAGAAGGACAGCCCCACGCTGTCGGACAGCGAACGCTCCAGGCGCCAGCGCGATCTGGTCGAACAAGACCGCGACATGCAGCGCAAGCGCCGCGAGTTCCAGGAAGACCTGAACCAGCGCCGCAACGAAGAACTGGCCGCGGTGGTCGAGCGCGCCAACCGTGCGATCAAGCAGATCTTCGACTCCGAGAAGTACGACGTGATCCTGCAAGAAGTCATCTTCGCCAGTGCCAAGGTGGACATCACCGACAAGGTCATCAGGATCCTGAACGCGCCGGCGGGACCGACGCGCTGATCCATCATCGGCGGCCAGCGCGGTGCGGGCACCTTTGGGCGACCTCCACCGCTTGCTTGGCGGTGAACTTGTCGGCGACGCTGCTCTGACCATCGCCCGCATCGGGCCCCTGCAGGGCGCCGATGCGACGACGATCTGCTTTCTTTCCAACCCGCGCTACCGCGCTCAGCTGGCAGACAGCCAGGCCGCCTGCGTCATCGTCGGCCCCGAGCTGCGCGATGTGGCCGCCGCACGCGGCGCCGCACTGGTCTGCGACGACCCCTACCTGGCCTTTGCCCGCCTGACCCAGTGGTGGGCCGCACAGACGCGGCGACCCGCCGAGCCGGGTGTACATGCCAGTGCGGTGATCGAAGAAGGCGTGATCCTGGCACCCGGCGCCAGCATCGGCGCCCTGGCCTACATCGGCCGCGGTGCCCGTATCGGTGCGGGTGCCGTGGTCGGTGCCCAGTGCCATGTAGGCGAGGGCGCCGAGCTGGGCCCAGGCACGTGGCTCAAGCCGCGGGTGGTGTGGGGCGACGCTTGCAGCATCGGTGCGCGAGGCATCGTGCACAGCGGCGCGGTCATCGGCGCTGACGGCTTCGGCTTCGCGCCGACCGCGGGCCGCTGGGAGAAGATCGAACAGCTCGGTGCGGTGGTGATCGGCGACGACGTCGAGATCGGCGCCAACACCTGCATAGACCGTGGGGCGCTGGACGACACGGTGCTCGAAGACGGCGTCAAGCTGGACAACCTGGTGCAGATCGGCCACAACGTGCGTGTCGGCGCGCACAGCGCTTTTGCCGGCTGCGTGGGGGTGGCGGGCAGCGCGCGCATTGGCCGGCACTGCACGGCGGGCGGCGGCGCCATCATCCTGGGGCATCTGGAGTTGTGCGACCACGTGCACATCACGGCGGCCACGGTCATCACGCGCTCCATCCACAAGCCGGGGCAGTACAGCGGTCTGTTCCCCTTCGACGACAATGCGTCTTGGGAAAAGAACGCCGCCACCTTGCGGCAGTTGCACTCGCTGCGAGACAGGCTGCGCGCCCTCGAAAAGAAGAACACATCATGATGGACATCCAGTACATCCTGCGCAAGCTGCCGCACCGCTACCCGTTTCTGCTGGTTGATCGCGTGCTGGAGTTCGAGAAGGACGTGCGCATCAAGGCGCTCAAGAACGTCACCATTAACGAGCCTTTCTTCGGCGGGCACTTTCCGTCTCGGCCGGTGATGCCCGGTGTGCTGATGCTCGAAGCGCTGGCGCAAGCAGCTGCCTTGCTGTCGTTTGAATCCATGGGCACCGACCCGGGCGACGACACCGTGGTGTACTTCGTGGGCATCGACGGCGCGCGCTTCAAGCGGCCCGTGGGCCCCGGTGACCAGCTCATCCTGGAAGCGCGCATTGACCGCTCCAAGGCCGGCATCTTCAAATACAAGACGCGCGCCAGTGTTGACGGCCAGACGGCGGTCGAGGCCGAGCTGATGTGCACCATGCGCAAGGTGGCCTGAGCCCATGACCCAGGTTCACGCCACGGCGGTGGTCGACCCGGGTACCGATCTGGCACACGATGTGGTCGTGGGGCCCTACGCCGTGATCGGGCCGGGTGTGAAGGTCGGTGCCGGCACCACGATAGGCGCGCACTGCGTGATCGAAGGGCCGACCACCATCGGTCGCGACAACCGCATCTTCTCGCACGCCGCCCTGGGTGGGGCGCCCCAGGACATGAAGTACCGCGGCGAGCCCACAGAACTGGTGATTGGCGACCG
This sequence comes from Burkholderiales bacterium, assembly GCA_031420055.1. Classification (GTDB taxonomy): domain Bacteria; phylum Pseudomonadota; class Gammaproteobacteria; order Burkholderiales; family Burkholderiaceae_C; genus Rubrivivax. The sequence goes on from JANOLY010000222.1 coordinate 5,141, forward strand.
CAACACCGTGCGCGAGTTCTGCACCTTCAACCGCGGCACGGCGCAAGACGCCGGTGTGACCCGGGTCGGCGACGACAACTGGATCATGGCCTACGTGCACATCGCCCACGATGTGCAGGTGGGCAGCCGCACCATCCTGGCCAACAACGCCACGCTGGCCGGCCACGTGCAAGTGGGCGACTGGGGTTTCATCGGCGGCCTGACCGGCGTGCACCAGTTCTGCAAGATCGGCGCGCATGCCATGACCGGCTTCCAAAGCCATGTGTCGCAAGACGTGCCGCCCTTCATGACCGCAGCAGGCAACCCGCTCTCCGTGCCCGGCATCAACGCCGAGGGCTTGCGTCGGCGCGGTTTTTCGCGTGAGCGCATCAATCAGGTCAAGCAGATGCACCGCTTGCTGTACCGCGAAGGTTTGACGCTGGGGGCGGCGCGCCAAGCGATCGGCGAGTTGCGCGGCAGCGTGCCTGAAGGCGACGCTGACGTGCAGTTGCTGCTCGACTTCCTGGCAGTGTCCACCCGCGGCATTGCCCGCTAAAGGCGCATGACGACGCTGCGGCTGGCCCTGGTTGCCGGCGAGGCCTCGGGCGACCTGCTGGCGGGCTTGCTGATGGGCGGCCTGCGCCAACGCTGGCCCGGCCTGGTGACCCAGGGCATCGGCGGCCCGCGCATGGCCGAACAGGGCTTCACGGCCTGGTGGCCGCATGACAAGCTGGCCGTGCGGGGTTATGTGGAAGTGCTGCGCCACTACCGCGAAATCGCCGACATCCGGCGGCAACTGGCCAAGCGCTTGCTGGCCGATCCGCCGGCGGCTTTCATCGGTGTGGACGCACCCGACTTCAACCTCGGGTTGGAGGCGCAACTCAAGGCCGCCGGAATTCCTTCGATCCACTTTGTGTGCCCCTCGGTGTGGGCCTGGCGCGGTGGCCGTGTGCGCAAGATGGCGGCCAGTGTCGACCATGTGCTGTGCCTGTTTCCCTTCGAGCCCGACTTGCTGCGCGCGCACGGCGTGCCGGCCAGCTACGTGGGTCACCCGCTGGCCGATGCCATTGCGCAGGTGCCGCCGCGCGCAGCCAGCCGCGCTGCGCTGGGCCTGGGCGAGCACGACGAGGTGGTGGCCGTGCTGCCCGGCAGCCGCCGTTCGGAGATCGAATACATCGCGCCCGTCTTTTTGCAAGCGGCCGCCCGGCTGCACCGCCTGCGACCGGCGCTGCGCTTCGTGCTGCCCCTGGCCGGTGGCCTGCGGGCCATGGTCGAACCGCTGGTCGCCACGCATGCGCCCGGTGTGCCGCTGCAGCTGCTCGACGGGCGTTCGCACGAGGCCCTGGCGGCCTGTGACGTGACGCTGATCGCCAGCGGCACGGCCACGCTAGAGGCCGCGCTCTTCAAGCGCCCCATGGTCATCGGCTACCGCATGCACGCTTTCAGCTGGCAGCTCATGAAGCGCATGAAGTACCAGCCCTGGGTGGGTCTGCCCAACATCCTGTGCCGTGACTTCGTGGTGCCCGAACTGCTGCAGGACGAATGCCAACCAGAGGCCCTGGCCAGCGCCGTGCTGGCCTGGCTGGACGACCCCGCCGGCGCCCAGCGCCTGGCCCGCCGCTTTGATGAACTCCACGACCTGCTGCGCCGCGACACCGCGCGCTGTGCCACCGATGCCATCGCGCAAATCCTTCAGTCTTGAGCAACTCGGCCCCGAGTGGTGCATGCCGGGCCTGGTGGCCGGCGTGGACGAAGCGGGCCGCGGCCCCCTGGCCGGCCCGGTGGTGGCCGCCGCGGTGATCCTGGATGAGCGGCACCCGATCAAGGGCCTGGCTGACTCCAAGGCGTTGACGGCGCTGCGCCGCGAGCGGCTGTTCGACGAGATTCGCGCCCGCGCGCTGTGCTGTTCGATCGCCAGCGCCAGCGCCGAAGAGATCGACCGCCTGAACATCCTGCAAGCCACTCTGCTGGCCATGCAGCGTGCCGTGCAGGGCCTGCGCTTGCTGCCCAAGCGCGTGGTGGTGGACGGCAACCGCGTGCCGCAGCTGGCCATGACCACCGCGGCCGTGGTCAAGGGCGACGCGCGCGTGGCCGCCATCTCGGCGGCGTCCATCCTGGCCAAGGTGCTGCGCGATCGCTGGTGCCAGGACCTGCACCGCGAGTTCCCGCAGTACGGCTTCGACGGCCACAAGGGCTATCCCACGCCGGTGCATCTGGCCGCTCTGCGCGAACACGGGGCCTGCGCTGCCCACAGGCGCAGTTTTGCGCCCGTGCGCGCCGTGCTGAAGGATTGAGCCGGCCATGAACCCGCCGCTGCACATCACCTCCCGCGCCAACCCGCTGCTCGTGCGCCTGCGCCGCCTGGCGCACGACGGCGCTGGCTACAGGCGCGCCGGCCAGGTCTGGCTTGAAGGCGACCACCTGTGCCAGGCCCTGCGTGCCAGCGGCCGGCCGGCTGTGCAGGCTGTCGTGAGCCAGGCTGCCTGGGAGCTGCCCGCGCTGCGCGAACTGGCCAGGTGGGCGCCGCACGTGGCTGTGGTGCCCGGCGCGCTGTTCGCGAGCTTCAGTGCACTGGATTCACCGGCCAGCATCGGTTTTTTGCTGGACATGCCCGCCGCGGCAGCCCTAGCGCCTGGTCTGCCCACGGTGGTGCTGGACCGCGTGCAGGACCCGGGTAACGTCGGCAGCATCCTGCGCAGCGCCGCGGCCTTTGGTGTGCGCCAGGTACTGGCTCTGGCGGGCACGGCGGCGCTGTGGTCGCCCAAAGTGCTGCGTGCCGGCATGGGGGCGCATTTCGCGCTGGGGCTGCACGAGGGTTTGGACGAGACGGCGCTGCAGGTGCTGACCGTGCCACTGCTGGCCACCAGTTCGCACGCCGGCCAGTCGTTGCCAGACGCGCCGCTGCCCTGGCCTTGCGCCTGGGTGATGGGGCACGAGGGACAGGGGGTGTCGACGACGCTGCTGGCGCGTTGCGCGCTGCAGCTGCGCATTCCGCAGCCGGGGGGTGAAGAGTCGCTGAACGTGGCCGCGGCGGCGGCGGTGTGCCTGTACGAGTCGCAGCGCCGACTTCAGTAGATGAGCCTGTCCGGCCGCAGGTCGCGCAGGATGGTGGTGGCGATCTCCTCGATCGACTTGTGCGTCGACGACAGCCAGGCAATGCCCTCGCGGCGCATCATGGCTTCGGCCTCGTTGACTTCGTAGCGGCAGTTCTCGGCCGCGGCGTAGCGGCTGCCGGGGCGGCGTTCATTGCGGATCTGCGCCAGCCGGTCGGCGGCAATGGTCAGGCCGAAACACTTGCGCTTGTGCGGGGCCAGCGGCGTGGGCAGGCGGCCGCGCTCGAAGTCTTCGGGGATCAGCGGGTAGTTGGCCGCCTTGATGCCGTGCTGCATGGCCAGGTACAGCGAGGTCGGCGTTTTGCCGCTGCGGCTGACGCCCACCAGTATCACGTCGGCCAAGTCGAGGTTGCGCGACGACTGCCCGTCGTCGTGCGCCAGCGAGAAGTTGATGGCCTCGATGCGGTCGTGGTATTCCTGGCTGTGGCTGGTGTCGGTGAAGCGGCCGACCCGGTGGTTGCTCTTGACGCCGAACTCTTCTTCCAGCGGCTCGACGAAGGTGCGGAACATGTCCAGCACGCGGCCATGGCAGTCCGGCCCGGTGACGATGTCGCGCACCTCGTCGTTGACCAGGGTGATGAACACGATCGATCGCTTGCCCTCGCGCGCCGTGACTTCGTTGATCTCGGACACCACCACCCGGGCCTTCTCGGGCGTGTCGATAAAGGGGCGGCGCACATGCCTGGGCTTGGACGGGAACTGCGCCAGGATCGAGTTGCCGAAAGTCTCTGCCGTGATGCCGGTGCCGTCGGAGACAAAAAACACGGTGCGATCGGTCATGGCTTGCGTACTTTCGGCGTTTCGGGCGGGTTCTGGTGGGCTCTGGCGGCTGATCATAAGGAGCAAGTCCTTAGAATCAGGGCCAACATTGCGCCATCCAGCCACCACATGAACCCCCTGCGCGCCCAAGAACAACAAGACAGCGCAGCAGGGCGCGGTTCGGCCATGCATGGTGAAGCACCGCTTTTGTCACATCACGGAGCTTTCACATGTCACACGCCACCTTGGCGACCGCCCTGGTCGTCCCGTTTGAACAACTGAGAATGAGCGACGTCGAGGTCGTGGGCGGAAAGAACGCCTCCCTCGGCGAGATGATCAGCCAGCTCAGTGCCACTGCGGTGCGCGTGCCCGGTGGATTCGCCACCACGGCCCATGCCTTTCGTCAGTTCGTGCGCCACGGCGGTTTGGGCGCACGCATCCAGGCCCGGCTGGATGCACTGGATGTTGACGACGTGCGGGCTCTGGCCGAAGCCGGCGCGCAGATTCGACAGTGGGTAACCGACACACCGTTCCCGGTTGATCTCGACGCGGCCGTCCGCGCCGAGTTTGCGCGGCTGAGTGACGGCGGCCCCGACGCAAGCTTCGCCGTGCGCTCATCGGCCACGGCCGAGGACCTGCCCGACGCCTCATTCGCCGGCCAGCAGGAGAGTTTTCTCAACGTCAGCGGCATTGACGACGTACTGCACCGCATGAAGGAGGTGTTCGCGTCGCTTTACAACGACCGGGCCATCAGCTATCGCGTGCACAAGGGCTTTGCGCATGCCGATGTGGCGTTGTCGGCCGGCGTGCAGCGCATGGTGCGGTCCGACCTCGGCGCCGCCGGTGTGCTGTTCACCATCGACACCGAGTCGGGTTTCAAGGACGTGGTCTTCATCACGTCGAGTTACGGTCTGGGTGAATTGGTGGTGCAAGGCGCTGTGAACCCCGACGAGTTCTATGTCCACAAGCCCACCCTGGCCTCAGGCAAGTTCCCCATCATCCGGCGCGTGCTGGGCTCCAAGCTGCAGCGCATGAGCTTTGCCAGCGCTGAAGAAAAAGCCCAGAGCGGCCGGCTGGTCAGTGTGGCCGACACGCCACCCGAGCAACGCAACCGCTATTCGCTCAGCGACGCTGACATCGTGGAGCTGGCGCGCTATGCCGTGATCATCGAAAAGCACTACGGCCGCGCCATGGACATCGAGTGGGGAAAGGACGGCGTGGACGGCAAGCTCTACATCCTGCAAGCCCGGCCCGAAACGGTGAAGAGCCAGTCCGAAGGCCGCGTCGAGCAGCGCTACAAGCTCGTCGGCAAGGGGCCCGTGCTGGCCGAGGGCAGGGCGATCGGGCAGAAGGTGGGCACCGGGCCAGTGCGCCTGGTGCGCTCGCCGGCCGAGATGGACCGCGTGCAGCCGGGTGACGTGCTTGTCACCGACATGACCGACCCCAACTGGGAGCCGGTGATGAAGCGGGCCAGCGCCATCGTCACCAACCGCGGCGGGCGCACCTGCCACGCCGCCATCATCGCGCGCGAGCTGGGCATCCCGGCCGTGGTGGGTTGTGGCGACGCCACCGAGCGTGTGCAAGAGGGCGCGCTGGTGACCGTGTCCTGCGCCGAAGGCGACACCGGTTTCATCTACGACGGTCTGCTGGAAACCCAGGTCACCGACGTGCAGCGCGGCGAGATGCCTTACTGCCCGATCAAGATCATGATGAATGTCGGCAACCCGCAGCTGGCCTTCGACTTCGCGCAAATGCCCAACTCCGGTGTCGGCCTGGCGCGGCTGGAATTCATCATCAACAACAACATCGGGGTGCACCCCAAGGCCATTCTCGACTACCCCAACATCGATGCCGATCTGAAGAAAGCGGTGGAGTCCGTGGCGCGCGGCCACGCATCGCCCCGGGCGTTTTACGTCGACAAGCTCACCGAAGGCATCGCCACCATCGCTGCGGCCTTCTGGCCCAAGCCGGTGATCGTGCGGTTGTCGGACTTCAAGAGCAACGAGTACCGCAAACTCATCGGCGGCACCCGCTACGAGCCCGACGAAGAGAACCCCATGCTGGGTTTTCGCGGTGCCAGCCGCTACATCAGCGGCGACTTCAAGGACGCCTTCGCCATGGAGTGCGAAGCCCTCAAGCGCGCGCGTGTCGACATGGGCCTGAGCAACATCGAGATCATGGTGCCCTTCGTGCGCACCGTGAAGCAGGCCGAGCGTGTGACGCAAATGCTGGCCGAGCGCGGCTTGCCGCGCGGCGTGGACGGCCTGAGGCTCATCATGATGTGCGAGGTGCCCAGCAACGCCATCCTGGCCGAGCAGTTCTTGCAGCACTTTGACGGCATGTCCATCGGCTCCAACGACCTGACGCAGCTGACCCTGGGGCTGGACCGCGACTCGGGCCTGAAGCAGTTGGCGGGCGACTTCGACGAGCGCGACCCTGCCGTCAAGGCGCTGATCTCGCGCGCCATCGCGGCCTGCCGTGCCACGGGCAAGTACGTGGGCATCTGCGGCCAGGGGCCCAGCGACCACCCCGACTTTGCCGACTGGCTGGCCGCCGAGGGCATCGTGTCCATCTCGCTCAACCCCGACAGCGTGATCGAGACCTGGCAACGCCTGTCCAAGCGCAGCTGACGACGCCGCGCGGCACGCGCCAGCAACAAAGACCAACGGGGCCCACGGGCCCCGTTTTGCTGCATCGCGCAACAAGGTGCTTAGGGGAAAGCCCTGTCAGTGCTTGCGATCGGGGGCGAGCCAACTGTCAGAAATCTGTAAGCCAGGGGCAAAAGAGTCACTACATCTCGCTGACTGGACCCATGCTGACCTTTCTGAACATCTTCCAACTCGTGCTGTACATCGCGCTGCTGGCGTTGGTGGGGCAGGGCATCCTGTACGTACTGGCCGGCCCCAAGCGCGACATCAACTTCTTCTACAAGCTGCTGCAATTGCTGAGCAAGCCCTTCACGCTGCCGGTACGCAAGATCACGCCCAAGCAGGTGTCGGACTCACAGGTGCCGCTCGTGACCTTTCTGTTGCTCGTGGTGATCTACGCCGTGGTGACCTTCAAGCGCACCGACCTGTGCATCAGGTCCAACATGGTCGGCCAGGCGGGGTGCAAGTGATGCGCATCGACTTTGTCTGGATGAAAGCACGCGCCATGGCCTTGTTGGTGCTGGGCCGCAACGACGCCGCGTTGGCGGTCTTCAACACCATGGTGGCACGTTGGCCGGACGACGCCTATGCGCTGGCCAGCCGCGCCCACCTGCTGACGCAAAAGCGCCAACTCGACGCCGCGCTGATGGACTCGCACCGTTTGGTGGCGTTGCGCCCTGAACACGCGCCCACCTGGTTTAACCACGGCTTCATGCTCGAGGAGGCCGACCACCCGGAAGAGGCCTTGCTGGCCTTTCAGAAGGCCACGGCGCTGGACGAAAAACTCGACCGTGCCTGGTACGGGCAGGGCCTGGCCCTGATTCGGCTCAAGCGCTATGACGAAGCGGTGCCGGTGCTCAAGCGCAACACCGAACTTCAACCCATGAGCCCCTACGCCTGGTATCAGCTGGCGCGGGTTCATGTGGATCGACACGAGCCCGAGGAAGCGGTGAAGATCATCAAACACCTCAAGGGCTTCGAGCCCAAGGTGGCAGCTCAACTGGAACGCGAGACGGGACTGCGGGTGAGCGCATCGACCGGTTGAGTCGATGCGCAGTGCGAGGGCCGGGCATGCTGACGGCGATCAAGCTGCCCATAGAGGGGCAGACAAGAGCAAGAGCCGGCCCCATTGCGGGCTGTTCATCAATAACTGAGAGGTGAGTGCAATGAAGGTGAGCGATAACCATCAACGCTACTGGCAGAAGAACCTGCGGATCACGGCGATCTTGTTGGCGATCTGGTTTGTGGTGACTTTTGTCGTGGCCTACTTCGCCCGCGACCTGAACTTCATCATGGCGGGTTGGCCATTCAGCTTCTGGATGGGGGCGCAAGGGGCGCTGGTGATCTATGTCGTGATCATCGGGTACTACGCGCACTACATGAACAAGCTCGACATCGAGCACGGCGTTGCCGAGGAGGAATGACATGGCTGGCTTAAGCTTTGAACCCGCGGTCGGGGCGACCAACAAAGAGGCCAACGCGGCCTTCAAGAAGGGCCTGACCAAGGTCTACACCTGGTACACCGGAGGCTTCATCGCCTTCGTGATCGTGCTGGGTATCGCCGAGCAGATGGGCTTGTCCCGCGGTGCCATCGGCATCGTCTTCTTGCTTGCCACCGTGGCCTTGTATGCCGGCATCGGCATCATGAGCCGCACCAACGACGCCGCCGAATACTACGTGGCCGGACGCCGCGTGCCGGCCGTGTACAACGGCATGGCCACGGGTGCCGACTGGATGAGCGCAGCCTCGTTCATCGGCATGGCCGGTACGTTGTATCTCACGGGTTACGGTGGCCTGGCCTTCATCATGGGCTGGACCGGTGGCTACTGCCTGGTGGCGCTGTTCCTGGCGCCCTACCTGCGCAAGTTCGGCCAGTTCACGATTCCCGACTTTCTGGGCGCGCGCTATGAAGGCAATGCGGCCCGTTTCGTCGGCATCTTGATCGCCATCCTGGTGTCCTTTGTGTATGTGGTGGCGCAGATCTACGGCGTGGGCCTGATCACCACCCGGCTGTCGGGCCTGGCGTTTGAGGTCGGCATCTTCGTCGGCCTGGGTGGCATCCTGGTGTGCTCGTTCCTGGGCGGCATGCGCGCAGTCACCTGGACTCAGGTGGCCCAGTACATCATCCTGATCATTGCCTACCTGATCCCGGTGGTATGGCTGTCGGTCAAGCAGACCGGCGTGCCCGTGCCGCAAGCCATCTATGGCTCGCAGCTCGAGAAGGTCACGGCCAAGGAAAAGGTGCTGATCGCCGACCCCAAGGAAAAGGAAGTCATCGCCATCTTCAAGCAGCGCTCTGACGACCTGGCGGCCAAGCTCAAGGACGTTCCCGCGGCCCTGGCCGCCGACAAGGCTGCTGCGCAGAAGAAGGTCGACGACCTGAAGGCTGCTGGCGCCCCGATGGCTGAAGTGCAAGCCGCCGACAAGGC
>JANOLY010000223.1:0-13926 GCA_031420055.1 Burkholderiales bacterium
GTCGAAGGCGACGAGATCAGCCCTTACTACGACTCGATGATCGCCAAGCTCATCGTCTGGGGCCAAGACCGCGCCCAGGCCCTGGCCCGGCTGGACGCCGCGCTGCGCGACACGCACTTGATGGGCCTGCACACCAACGTCGCCTTCTTGCGCCGCGTGGTGGGCAGCCGCGCCTTTGCCACGGCTGATTTGGACACGGCGCTCATCGAGCGCGAGCACGCCGCGCTGTTTGAGGCGCCGCCGCTGCCGCTGGAGCTGGCCGCTGCCGGTGTGGCCGCGCATGTGCTGGCGCACGAGGCCGCGATGGAAAGCGCCGACCCCTGGTCACGCCGCGACGGTTGGCGGCTGCATGGCGGTGCCGAACGGCGCTTGAGCCTGGAGTGCGGTGGTGCCCAGCACACCGTGGGCGTGCAGCGGCGACACGACGGCAGCACCGTGCTGGCACTGGCCGGGCAGGCGTGGCCCTTCACCACCCGCGCGTTGGGTGGGGCACGGCACGACATCACCCTGGGCGCATCACGCCAGGTGCTGACCGTGCACCACCACGGCGAGCGCTACGCCGTGTTCACCGAGCACGCCAGTGCCCTGGTCGGCGAGTTCGACCCGCTGGTGCATGCCGGCGACCACGCCAGTGAAGGCGGCCGACTCACCGCGCCCATGCCGGGCAAGCTGATCTCATTCCTGGCTGCCGTGGGCGACACGGTGCAACGCGGCCAGGCCCTGGCGGTGATGGAAGCCATGAAGATGGAGCACACCCTGACTGCTCCTCGCGACGGCGTGGTGGGTGAATTGCTGTATGCCGTGGGCGACCAGGTGGCCGAGGGCGGCGAGTTGCTGCGCCTGGTGGACGCGGCCCCGGCCGCGGCGTAGTCAGCGCCCCAGCCAGCGCGAGGGCGAATACCAGGGCGGGCGTTGCGACCCGTTGGCGGCCAGGTTCGGCAAATCACTGTTCATGTCCGGCCGCGACGAGTCAAAGCCCGTGCTGGGTGCGCCGCCGCTGGGCGCGGGCTCCGGGTCGCGCATGCGAAACGCCGGTGCCTGGCGGAACTGCCGCGCCAGTTTGTCCAGCTCCAAACCCGGCCGGGCTTCGCAGACCAGCAGAACGTCGCGTGCATACAGCGGCTCGTTGAGCATGCGTCGCGCGTCTATGCCCTGGCCGAGTTCCTGCTCCAGCTGTTGGCTGATGCGCTGGGCGAGCGGGTAGCGGACCGGTGGGCGGGCGGGGGTGTTCATGTGAACGCTGGGACTGCCGGATTGGCTGATACCAGTGTGAGGGTCCGCGCCGCCCGTGTCTATCCCCAATGCGGCGGAAACTGGCCTCGGTGTCGGGTTTGCGCCCGCCCGATATAGTGCGCGCCTGACCACCCGGGGCTTGCCGTCCATGATTCCCACCCACGTCACCTTGGTTGAAGTCGGTCCGCGCGACGGCTTGCAAAACGAAGCCCAGCCCGTGGCCGCCGCCGACAAGGTCGAGCTGGTGCACCGGCTGCAGGCGGCGGGCTGCCGCGAGATCGAGGTCACCAGCTTCGTCAGCCCCAAATGGGTGCCGCAAATGGCCGACAACGCCCAGGTCATGGCCGGGATCCGGCGGTTGCCGGGCGTGCGCTACTCGGTGCTCACACCCAATCTGCAGGGTCTGCAGGCGGCGTTGCCGACCCGGCCGCACGAAGTGGTGGTGTTCGGCGCAGCCAGCGAGGCCTTCAGCCAGCGCAACATCAATTGCTCGATCGAGACCAGCATCGAGCGCTTTCGCCCGGTGGTGGCCGCCGCGCACGCAGCCGGTCTGAAGGTGCGCGCGGCGATCTCCTGCGCGCTGGGTTGCCCCTATCAGGGCGATGTCAGCGCCGACGAGGTCGAGCGCGTCGTCAAGCTCATGAAGGGCATCGGCGTGGACCACTGCGGCATTGCCGACACCATCGGCGTGGGCACCCCGCGCTGCGCCCAGGCCGTGCTGGAGCGCGCGCTGAAGCACTATCCGCTGGCTGAGGTGAGCGGGCACTTTCACGATACCTATGGCCAGGCCTTGGCCAACATCTATGCCTGCCTGGAGCTGGGCGTACACACCTTCGACACCAGCATCGCCGGCCTGGGCGGCTGCCCGTATGCCAAAGGCGCCACCGGCAACGTTGCTACCGAGGACGTGGTCTTCATGCTGCACGGCATGGGCATCAACACCGGGCTCGATCTGGACGCGCTGGTCGACGCCGGCGCCTTCATCAGCCGCGTGCTGGGCCGCCCGCCGGTGTCGCGCGCGGGCAAGGCGCTGCTGTCCAAGCGCCCCAGCACGGCGGTGGCGGCATGAGCGCGCCGGGCCGCCCCAAGGCGAATACCGAAGTGCGAAGCATGGAGGTTGCCTGATGAGCCCGCACGGTCGCCCGAAGGGCGAATCCCGGAGTGCGCAGCACGAAGGTACACCAGTGAGCGCACCGTCAGCCCTGCCCGAACCCAGCCCCTGCATCAGCGTGTGCCGCATGCACGAGCCCACGGGCTGGTGCGAAGGCTGCCTGCGCACACTGGACGAGATCGCCTTCTGGTCGGTGCTGGACGACGACGACAGGCGCATGGTGCATGCCGAACTGGACCGTCGCCGGGTCCTATGGGGTCGCCTGCTTGCCATGCAGCCGCCGGTGGGAGGCCCGGCGTGAAGCGCCTGGTGTTCTGGTTCGACCCGATCTCGCCCTTTGCCTACCTGGCTTTCGAGCGGCTGCCACAGGTGCTGGCGGGCAGTTCGTACGAGGTGCAGTACCGGCCGGTGCTGTTTGCCGGCTTGCTCAAGCACTGGGGGCACAAGGGCCCGGCCGAGATCGAACCCAAGCGTGCCTGGACATTTCGCCACGTGGCCTGGTTGGCCCAGCACCACGGCATCAGCCTGCAAGCCCCCGTGCAGCACCCCTTCAACCCCCTGCCGTTGCTGCGCCTGCTGCTGGCCGCCGGGCCCAACCGGCAGACGGTGGAGGCCGTGTTCAAACACGTTTGGGTGGGCGGCGGCGACGCCACCGACCCCGCCCGCCTGGCCGCCCTGGCCGCGCAACTGGCGCCGCCGCGCGACCCGGCGGGTGACGACGTGAAGCTCGAACTGCGCCGCGCCGGGGACGATGCCTTGGCGCACGGCATCTTCGGCGTGCCCACGGTGGAACTCGACGGCCGTGTGTTCTGGGGCCTGGACAGCCTGCCCATGGTGGCCGCCGCCTTGAGCGGCCAGGCCTGGTTCGACGGCCCGGCCTGGGCCGAAGCCGGCACGCCACGGCCCGGCGTGGTGAGGCGGCAGGATTCGTCTTGACCATCGCCTTGCGCCGCGTGCCAGCGGCCGAGCCCGACCGCGTGCAGGTGTGCGCAAGACCTCGGCGTCGGCCTAACCTGGCGGGGTGAGCAGGGCGCGCATGTCGTCCTCCCAACCCTTGAGCTTGTCGCGCGCGCGCTGGCGTTGCGCCGGGGTGGTGGCGTTGTGGACCTGGGCTGCCAGCTTGCAGTTGTAGTCCGTCAGCTTCAGCTGGTAGGTCCGGTACTCGGGGTTGCTGGAGCGGCCCATGCGCTTGGTGAGTGCGCGCAGCGCGGCCAGGCGCTGGTCGCGGTCGGCCTTGTCGCTGGACAGCCGGCGCAAGGTGGCCATGGTGTCGCGGTGGCGGCGCTGGCGTTCGGCCAGCCACAGTGGGGCATCGAAGGGCGAGGCCGCCACGCCGGCGTTGATGACACGCAACTGCGCTTCGTCGAGCCGGCCATAGAGCTGCTCAGACCGCTCGCGGGCGCGTTTGATCGACTGCGCCAGTCGAGCCGCCGGGTCGGGCTGCAGGAACGCTTCGCGCGCTTCGTCCATGCCCTTGGCGTAGCGCTGCTCGATGTGGCGCCACTGCGCTTCGCCCAGCAGGGGCAGCACGTCGGCGGCGTGCACCAGGGCGCGGTCGATGGCCGGCTCCAGCTTGTCGCGCACGGCGTCTTGCCAGCGGCAGACCTCGGCCGCGGTCGTCGGCGCCATCACCGCTTGCTGCACCGTGACCAGAAAGGCCGCGTACTCGGGCAGCTGGCTGGGGCGGTGCCATTCGAACCAGCGGTCGACGGCTTCGCGGGCCAGCGGCGCTTGCTCGCGGGTGAAGTCGACATAGCTGTCCAGCCACCACCAGGCCAGTTGCGGGCCGTTGTTGTAGCCCAGCCGCACGGCGGTGCAGCCGCCCAGCAGCACGGCCAGCAGCCCGATAATTGCGGCTTTGACGAAAGACAACGGCATGGCTTTGAACGTCGTGATCATGGCAGCGGGCAAGGGTACCCGAATGAAGTCGGCGCTGCCCAAGGTGCTGCACCGGCTGGCTGGCCGGCCCCTGCTGCAGCACGTGCTGGACGCCGCCGCGGGCCTGGGGCCGGCGCACACGGTGGTCATCACCGGGCACGGCGCGGATGAGGTCGAGGCCGCCTGCGCCGCTGTATCGTCCAACAGCGCCGTGTTTGTGCGCCAGATGCCGCAGCTGGGCACCGGCCACGCCGTGCAGCAGGCGGTGCCGGCGCTGGACCCGGCCAACGCCATCACGCTGGTGCTCAACGGCGACGTGCCGCTCATCACCACTGCCACCGCCGCGGCGCTGGTGCAGGCTTGCAGCGGCAACAAGCTGGCCCTGCTGACCATAGAGCTGCCTGATGTCGAAGGGGCCACCGGCTACGGCCGCATCGTGCGGGGCGGCAATGGCGGCAACGGCGGCGTGCAGGCCATCGTCGAACACAAGGACGCCAGCCCGGCACAACGCGCCATTCGCGAGGTCTACACCGGCATCATGGCCGCGCCCACGGCGCTGCTTGCGCGCTGGGTGATGGCGCTGAAAAACGACAACGTGCAGGCTGAGTTCTACCTGACTGACGTGGTGGCCCAGGCCGTGGCCGAGGGCGTGGCGGTGGTGGCCAGTGCCGCGCCGAGTGAGACCGAGGTGCTGGGCGTGAACAGCCCCGTGCAACTGGCCGACCTGGAGCGCCGTTTCCAACGCCTGCAGGCCCATGCCCTGATGGAAGCCGGCGTGCGCCTGGCCGACCCGGCGCGGTTGGACGTGCGTGGCGCGCTGCATTGCGGCAGCGATGTCGAGATCGACATCAATTGCGTCTTCGAGGGCGATGTGAGCCTGGGCGACGGCGTGCGCATAGGCGCGAATTGCATCGTGCGCGACGCGACCATCGCCGCCGGCGCGGTGATCCACCCCTTCAGCCACATCGAAGGTGCGGTGGTGGGCGCCGGTGCCCTCGTCGGCCCCTACGCCCGGCTGCGCCCGGGTGCCTATCTGGGCGCGGGCGTGCACATCGGCAACTTCGTCGAGGTGAAGAATTCCAGCCTGGGCGCGGGCTCCAAGGCCAACCACCTGGCCTACCTGGGTGACGCCACGGTGGGCGAGCGCGTGAACTTCGGCGCCGGCAGCATCACGGCCAATTACGACGGTGCCAACAAGAGCCGCACAGTGATTGGCAACGACGTGCACGTGGGCAGCAACTGCGTGCTGGTGGCGCCCGTGGCGCTGGGAGACGGCGCCACCATAGGCGGCGGCTCAACCATCAGCCGTGACGCGCCGGCCGGCCAGCTAACGGTGGCGCGCGCCCGCCAGGCCACGCTGGTGGGCTGGCAGCGGCCGAAGAAGTCAAAGCGCTGAAGCGCTGCGTCGGTCGGCGCGGCCGCGCTCAGCCCGGCAGCCGCGCCAGCATGTCCGCCGTGACCAGCGTGATGCCGCTTTCAGTGCGGAAGAAGCGCGCTGCGTCGGCAGCGGCGTCTTCGCCGATCACGGTGCCGGGCGGGATGTCGCAGCCGTGGTCAACCACCACGCGGTTCAGGCGCACATGGCGGCCCACGCGCACCTCGGGCAGCAGCACCGAGGCCTCGACATGGGCATACGAATGCACGCGCACGCTGGAAAACAGCACCGAGCGAAGCACGTGGCCCGAGATGATGCTGCCGCCGGAGATGAGCGACTGCACCGCCATGCCGCGGCGGTCGTCCTCGTTGTGCACAAACTTGGCCGGCGCCAGTTGGGGTTGGTGCGTCCAGATCGGCCAGCGTGTGTCGTACAGGTTCAGCAGCGGATCGGTGGCCGTGAGGTCGATGTTGGCGTCCCAGTACGAGTCGATGGTGCCCACGTCGCGCCAGTAGGGGGCGCCGCCGGGCTTGTTGCCCACGCAGCTGAGCGCAAACGGGTGCGCCGCAGCGAAGCCGAAGCGAACGGCGCGCGGGATGATGTCTTTGCCGAAGTCGTGGCTGCTGTCGGGGTCGGCCATGTCGCGCGCCAGCTCGTCATACAAGAACTGGGCGTTGAAGATGTAGATGCCCATGCTGGCCAGCGAGCGGTCGGTGCTGCCGGGCACGCAAGGTGGCTCGGCGGGCTTTTCGACGAAGTCGATGATGTTCCAGTGCTCGTCCACCGCCATCACGCCAAAGGCACGGGCCTCGTCGCGCGGCACCTCGATGCAAGCCACCGTGCATTCGCGGCCCTTGGCCACGTGGTCGGCCAGCATGACGGCGTAGTTCATCTTGTAGATGTGGTCGCCGCCCAGCACGACCACGTACTCGGCGCCGTAGCCGTCCAGAATGTCCTGGTTCTGGCTCACGGCGTCGGCGGTGCCGCGGTACCAGGTCTCTTCGTCGGTGCGCTGCTGCGCCGGCAGCAGGTCGACGAACTCGTTCATCTCGCTCTTCAGGAAGGCCCAGCCACGCTGCAGGTGGCGCAGCAGGCTGTGGCTCTTGTATTGCGTGATGACGCCGATGCGGCGGATGCCCGAATTCAGGCAGTTCGACAGCGCGAAATCGACGATGCGGAACTTGCCGCCGAAGTACACCGCGGGCTTGGCGCGGCGGTCGGTCAGGTGGTGCAGCCGGCTGCCGCGCCCGCCCGCCAGCACCAGGGCGACGGCGCGCTTGGGCAGATCGAGCCGCTTGGCCAGTTCTTGTTGTGGCATGAAGGCCCCCCAGGCCGCACACCAGAGGTACGGTGTAAGTCATTGTGACCGCCGGGCTGCGGCCTGGCACTCCGGGCCGGCCCGGGCCTTACACCCCCACGCGTTCGATTTCGGCGTTGGCGTGCGCCAGCCACATCTTCAGCCGCTGGCGCTCCATCAGGCCCAGGCCGGCGTTGTCCTTGGCGGTGTGCGTGCGCGCGGCCCAGAAGCTGGCGTTGGCGGCGTCGATCTTCTGCGCCACCGGGTCGTGCAGGTGCTTGAGCGTCATCACCTTGGCACCCAAGGCCTGGGCGCGCGCTTGCTCGCCGGAGCGTTCGAGCTGGCCGAAGTCGTCGCCGCGCAGCTGGTTGCGCACCAGCACGTAATGCAGCCGCGGGCCGAACTGGTCGAGCAACTTGGCCAGCAGGTCCACCGAGTCGCGCCCGGCGTCCATCACGTGCCAGTAAGTCAGGGTGATGCCCGACAGGTCGGCCAGGTCGAGCACGCCCGACTCTTCCATCCACTTCACCAGCGGCGCGTGGGTCTGTGCGGCCAGGTCCACCAGCACGCGCCGGCCGGGCTGTTCGGCCGCACTTTCGACGATGGCGTCCAGCGCCTCGTAGCTGTCGGCCAGCACGGGGCTGGCGAATCCGGCGTAGTAGCGCAGCAGCGCGCCGTGCGAGCGGTCGGTGTCGAAGCCGACAAAGGGCAGGGCATGGTCGATGAAGTACTGCGCCAGCAGCCGCGCCAGCATGGACTTGCCGACGCCGCCCTTCTCGCCCCCGATGAGATGGATGCGGGACAGGCTGGGCGTTTCGAGCACAGGCGGGGTCGTCATGGGCATGGTTTGGGGGTCTTTGGGGTGATGCGCCGGGGTGTGCGGCGGGGGACGGGCCCATTGTCGCCGCTGGCTGTGTCGCCAACCCCGCCCCGGCATGCCCGGACGTGCACGCCTGTGTTTGCCGTAGATTCGTCATCCCGATCAGACCAAGATTCAGGACAGCCCATGAACAAGTCTTTCGCCTCCCAGGCCGACCTTGAAGAGAAGAAGGTCAGCTTCACGCGCCTGTCTGAACACGCCTACGCCTACACGGCCGAAGGCGACCCGAACACCGGCATCGTCATCGGTGACAAGGCCGTGATGGTCATCGACACCCAGGCCACGCCGGCCATGGCGGCCGACGTGATCCGGCGCATTCGCGAAGTCACCGACAAGCCCATCAAGTACGTGGTGCTCAGCCACTACCACGCGGTGCGCGTGCTGGGGGCGTCGGCCTACGCGCCCGAGCACATCATTGCAAGCGAGGACACGCTCGCGCTGATCAAGGAACGTGGCGAGCAGGACAAGGCCAGCGAGATCGGACGCTTCCCGCGGCTGTTCCGCGCGGTTGAAAGTGTGCCGCCGGGCTTGACCTGGCCGACGCTGACGTTCAGCGGCAAGATGACGCTGTGGCTGGGCACGCTTGAAGTGCAGTTGCTGCAACTGGGCCGCGGCCACACGCGCGGCGACACCGTGGTGTGGCTGCCGGCCGAGCGCATTTTGTTCAGCGGCGACTTGGTCGAGTTCGACGCCACGCCCTATGCCGGCGACGCCTACTTCAGCGACTGGCCGGCCACGCTGGACCGCGTGGCGGCGCTGGCCCCGGCCCAGCTGGTGCCCGGCCGCGGCGCCGCGTTGCAGGACGAGGCCGCGGTCGCCGCCGGCCTGGCCGGCACGCGGGCTTTCGTCGCCGAGCTGTACGCCAGCGTGCAAGCCGGCGTGGCCGCAGGGCGCGACCTGAACACGGTGTACCGCGACACCCTGGCCGCCCTGCGCCCGCGCTACGGCCAGTGGGTGATCTTCGACCACTGCATGCCCTTCGATGTGACGCGCGCTTTCGACGAGGCCAGCGGCCACCGCGACCCGCGCATCTGGACCGCAGAGCGCGACATCGAGATGTGGCGCGCGCTCGAGGCCTGATCCGCCATCCGCCATGCTCAGCACCTACAGCTGGCCGCGCTACGCCGCGCGCCCCGCGCCCGAGCTGGGCGCGCCCGCGGTGCGCCGCGTGCCGCTGGTGGTGGTGGGCGCCGGGCCCGTGGGCCTGGCGCTGGCCATCGACCTGGCCCAGCGCGGCCAGCCGGTGCTGCTGCTGGATGACGACAACACCGTCAGCATCGGCTCGCGCGGTGTCTGCCATGCGCGGCGCACGCTGGAGATTTTCGACCGCTTGGGGCTGGGCAGCGCCGTGGTCCAGCGCGGTGTCACCTGGAACATCGGCCGCACCTTTCACCGCCGTGACGAGGTCTTTCGCTTCGACCTGGCCACGTCCGCCGCGCAGCGCCGGCCCGGCATGGTCAACCTGCAGCAGTACCACCTGGAGCAGTTGCTGGTGGAGCGTGCGGGCGCGCTGCCCGGCATCGACCTGCGCTGGCAGCACCGGCTGGTGGGCGTCGCGGCG
This sequence comes from Burkholderiales bacterium, assembly GCA_031420055.1. Taxonomy (GTDB): domain Bacteria; phylum Pseudomonadota; class Gammaproteobacteria; order Burkholderiales; family Burkholderiaceae_C; genus Rubrivivax. The sequence goes on from JANOLY010000223.1 coordinate 9,336, forward strand.
ATGGACGGGCCTGTGCGCATCACCATCGACAGCGCCGAAGGCCGCTACAGCCTGGACGCCGACTGGCTGGTCGCCTGCGACGGCGCGCGCAGCGCCACGCGCGAAGGGCTGGGCCTGGACATGCCGGGGCGGGTCTTCAACGACCGCTTCCTGATCGCTGATGTGCTGCTCAGCCGCGAACTCTTCGCCGCCGAGCGCAGCGAGCGCTGGTTCTGGTTCGACCCGCCGTTCCACCCCGGCCAGAGCGTGCTGCTGCACCGCCAGGCCGACGGCGTCTGGCGCATCGACTTCCAGCTCGGCCCCGACGCCGACCCCGAACTGGAAAAGCAACCGCAGCGCGTGGCGCCGCGCATCCGCGCGCTGCTGGACAGCCAGGGCCACGCGGACATCCGGTTCGAGCTCGAATGGGTCAGCGTCTACACCTTCCGCTGCCGGCGCATGGCGGGCTTTCGCCACGGCCGCGTGCTGTTCGCCGGCGACTCGGCGCACCAGGTGTCGCCCTTTGGCGCGCGCGGCGCCAACTCCGGCGTGCAGGACGCCGACAACCTGGGCTGGAAGCTCGACCTCGTCCTGCGCGGCCTGGCGCCGCCGGCCTTGCTGGACAGCTATGACGCAGAACGCGGCGCGGCGGCCGACGAGAACATCCGCGCCAGCACGCGCAGCACCGACTTCATGACGCCCAGGACCCCCGCTGCCGCGGTGCTGCGCGACGCCGTGCTGTCGCTGGCGCCGCAGCATGCCTTCGCCCGCAGCCTCGTCAACAGCGGGCGCCTGTCGGTGCCCACGGTGCTGGACAACTCGCCGCTGAACACGCTCGATAGCGACCACTTCAACGGCGGCCCGCCGCCTGGCGCACCCATCGACGACCTGCCGCTGGACCCGGGAGCATGGCTGCTGGAGCGCCTGTCACCGGGCTTCACGCTGCTGCTGTTCTTCGACCGCCAGGCCGCTGGCGCCGACCTGGCGGCCTGGCAGCCCATGGTGCAGGCGCTGGCCGCCGCCGAGCCCAGTGTGGCCACGCTGTGCCTGCCCAGTGACGCCGAGGCCGCGCAACACTGCGATGCACGGCCCGGCACCTGCTACTTGTTGCGCCCGGACCAGCACGTGGCGGCGCGCTGGCGCCAGGCCGACCTGCCGCGGCTGCGCGCCGCACTGCAACGCGCCACGGCGAGAGCGACAACATGACCCCCCTGCGCAGCGACCCCCACTTCCACACCCCGGGCCAAGTGGCGCGCCAGCCCTATGCGCCGGGCGACGAGTTTTACGAGATGCTGATCCACGCCCACCACGGCCTGACCCCGGCGCAAAGCGAACTGCTGCACGCCCGCCTGGTGCTGCTGCTGGCCAACCACATCGGCGAGCTGCCTGTGCTGCGCCAAGCCATAGTCGCCGCGCGGGCTGGCGTGGCGCCCGAATCGGAATCTTCGCCCATGACGGAATCCAAACCATGACTGCACCCGCTGCGCCCGATGCACCCACCGGCTTTGGCAACCAATTGCACAGTGAAGCCGTGCCCGGCACCCTGCCCGTGGGCCGCAACAGCCCGCAGCGCCCGGCGCAGGGGCTGTATGCCGAACAGCTGTCGGGCAGCGCCTTCACCGCGCCGCGCGCCGAGAACCGCCGCACCTGGCTGTACCGCCGCCAACCCAGCGTGGTGGCCGGCGCCTACGCACCCTACGCCCAGCCGTGGTGGAAGACCGGCGCGGCCGAAGGCGAAGTACCGCCGCCTGACCCGCTGCGCTGGCACCCCACCGACGTGCCTGCTGGTGATGTGCAAGCGCTGGACTTCATCGACGGCCTGCGCACCATGGTCGTCAACGGCGACGCCCACGCGCAGACCGGCGTGGCCGTGCACCTGGTGCTGGCCAACCAAAGCATGCAGCGCGCCTTCGTCAACGCCGACGCCGAGATGCTGTTGATCCCGCAGCAAGGCGCGCTCATCCTCACCACCGAGCTGGGTGTGCTGCACGTGGCACCCGGCGAGATCGCCCTGCTGCCGCGCGGCATGGCCTTCAAGGTCGGCGTGCACGGCCCGACGCGGCTGTGGGCCTGCGAAAACTACGGCGCGCCTTTTCGCCTGCCTGAACTGGGCCCCATAGGCTCGAACGGCCTGGCCGACCCGCGCGACTTCATCGCCCCGCACGCCGCCTTCGACGCACAGCCGCTGCCGACGCAGATCATCAAGAAGTTCGGCGGCCGGCTGTGGCAGGCGCAGGCCGCCAGCTCGCCCTTCAACGTGGTGGCGTGGCACGGCAACCTGGTGCCTTTCAAGTACGACACGGCGCGTTTCATGGTCATCGGCTCGATCAGCCACGACCACCCGGATCCGTCCATCTTCACCGTGCTGACCAGCCCCAGCGACACGCCGGGCACGGCGAATTGCGATTTCGTCATCTTCCCGCCGCGCTGGTTGGTGATGGAAGACACCTTCCGCCCGCCCTGGTACCACCGCAACCTGATGAGCGAGTTCATGGGCCTGGTGCACGGCCAGTACGACGCCAAGCCCGAAGGCTTTCGCCCCGGGGGCATGAGCCTGCACAACTGCATGGTGCCGCACGGGCCCGACGCCGACGCCTTCGACCGCGCCACGAACGCGCCGCTTGCGCCGCACAAGCTGGACCAGACCCTGGCCTTCATGTTGGAGAGCCGCTGGTGCTTCAAGCCCACCGCCTATGCACTGGGCGGCGGCGCGCTGGACACCGACTACGCCGGTTGCTGGTCGGCCCTGGGCGACCACTTCGGCGCTGCCGGCACATGACGACGCCAGGCCACACACCAGGCGCAGCCGTGAACCCTTTGCTCGACGCCACGCACGACCCTCTGGTCTTGAGCTGGGTCGAGTCGGCCAATGTGCCGGACAGCGATTTCCCGCTGCAGAACCTGCCGCTGGGCCGCTTTCGCCCGGTGGGCAGCGAGGCGCCACTGCGGGTGGGCGTGGCCATTGGCGACCAGGTGCTCGACCTGAAGCAGGCCCTGCAACTGGCGCCCTGGGCCGACGAGCTGCTGCCGTTGCTGGCACCCCTGGCGCAAGGCGACCTGGCGGCCTTCATGGCGCTGGGCCGGCCGGCGTGGAAGGCGCTGCGCCTGGGCTTGTGGCAAGCACTGCAAGCGGGCAGTGAGCAAGGCCCGTTCCTCGAGATGTGCCTGCTGCCGCAGGCCCAGGCACAGATGGCGCTGCCCTGCGCCATTGGCGACTACACCGACTTCTTCATCGGCATCCACCACGCCCGCGCCGTGGGGGCGCTGTTCAGGCCCGACAACCCGCTGCTGCCCAACTACCAGTGGGTGCCCATCGGCTACCACGGCCGCGCCTCGTCGGTGGGTTTGGGCGGGCCAGTGCAACGGCCGCTCGGGCAGACGCGCTCAGACACGGGCGTGCCGCGTTTTGGCTTGACGCGCCGGCTGGACTACGAGCTGGAGCTGGGCCTGTGGGTGGGCGTGGGCAACGAGCTGGGCACGCCGCTGGACATGGCCCAGGCCGAGCTGTGCCTGTTCGGCGTGAGCCTGCTCAACGACTGGTCGGCGCGCGACATCCAGGCCTGGGAGTACCAGCCGCTGGGGCCCTTTTTGGCCAAGAACTTCGCGACTTCGGTGTCGCCCTGGCTGGTGTCTCTCGAAGCCCTGGCGCCGTTTCGCCGGCCCTTCACGCGGCCTGCGGGCGACCCGCTGCCGCTGCCCTATCTCGACTCTGATTTCAACCGCAGCCTCGGTGCCTTCGACATAACGCTGGAGGCCTGGCTTCAGACCGCCGCCATGCGCGACCAGCGCCAGGCCGCCGTGCGGCTGTCGCAATCCAACGCGCTGGATGCGTACTGGACGGCGGCGCAGCTGGTGGTCCACCACACCAGCAGCGGCTGCAACCTGCGCACCGGCGACTTGCTGGGCACGGGCACGCTGTCCGGCCCCGGCCCGGGGCAGGGCGGCTCGCTGCTGGAGCTTTCGGCGGGCGGCCGCCAAGCCGTCTTGCTGCCCAATGGCCAGGAACGCAGCTTTCTCGAAGACGGCGACACCGTCACCCTGCGCGCCTACTGCCAGGCGCCCGGTGCTGCGCGCATCGGCCTGGGCGGGCTCAGCGGCACGGTGCAGGGCCGACCGGCGGCCGCCCCGTGACAGCACAGCACCGGGCGCGCTGAAGCTTGAGAAAAGGCCCCCCGCGCGGCACCTGATCCTGCCCTTGCCTGGCCGCCGCAGCCCGCAGAATGGGCCGCGAACATGGACGACTTGCGCCTGCACGCCGTGGTCGCCCGCGTGGTGGCCTGGCACAACCGCCACCCCCTGGCGCGCCGCATCACGGCCGCGCAGGTGAACTCGGTTGGCTATGTCGCACTGCCCTACACGGCGCCTGGCTTGTTGCCGCAAGAGGTGCCCGCGCCGCCTGCACCCCCACCGCCCGAGGCGACGGCGCCGGCTGCGCAGCCTGCGGAACCGGAGGTCATCAACCCGGTCATCGAGGCCGAGGACCCGCACGCCGTGGTCATCGAGTTCGACCCAGCGCCGCAGATCGTCGACGGCGACGACTCCGCTGCCTCAGCGCCCGAGCTGCCCGATGCGACGCCGCAGACAGACGCACCCCCGGCGCCGCGATCCACGC
>JANOLY010000224.1:0-14307 GCA_031420055.1 Burkholderiales bacterium
CTGCGCTGCTTGCATGCTGCCGACGATGCCCACCAGCGGCGCCAGCACACCCATCTGGGCGCAGGCCACGTCTTCGAAGGCGGCGTCGGGCGGGAACAGGCAGGCGTAGCAGGGCGAGGCCGCGTCGGTGCTGTCGTGGCTCGACAACTGGCCGTCCCAACCCGTTGCCGCGCCCCATACCAGGGGCTTGCGGTGGCGCACGCAGGCGGCGTTCACGGCCTGGCGGGTGCGGAAGTTGTCGCTGCAGTCCAGCACCACGTCGGCCTGCGGCACCCATTCGTCCAGCAGCGCGGCGTCGGCGCGGCGCACCAGGGCGCGCAGCTGCACGTCGGGGTTCAAGGCGGCCACGCTGGCTTGCACCGACAGCGCCTTGGGCTGGCCCAGGCGCGACTGGTTGTGGGCGATCTGGCGCTGCAGGTTGGTGAGGGCCACGTCGTCGTCGTCGACCACGGTGATGCGCCCCACGCCGGCCGTGCCCAGGTACAGCGCCACGGGGCAGCCCAGGCCGCCGGCGCCTATCACCAGCGCATGGGCGGCCAGCAGGCGTTGCTGGCCTTCGATGCCGATGTGATCGAGCATCAGGTGGCGGGCGTAGCGCAGCAGTTGCTGGTCGTTCATGGGTGTGGCCGGGTGGGCGGCGGGGCCGCAAAGCAACGAGCCCGCAGCGCTGCGGGCTCGTGGGGCGGGCAGCGCAGGCCGCCTACTTGGGGGCGCTCAGCGCGGCCTTGCGTTCATTGGCGTGCTTGCTGGCGATCACCGGCACGCCACGCAACTGGTTCAGGGCTTGAACGAGCGGAAAGTCCTCGGGCGTGCCGAATTCAGGCAGCGGCTTGACGGGTTCCTTGGAGCGAGCCACCTGCTCTTCCAGCCGGACGCGGGCTTCCTCGCGGGCTTTCTCGCGTGCCTTCTCGATCTCGGCCACGTTCTTTTCTTCCGAGCCGACCAGGTGCTTTTGCAGGTCGGCTTCACGGATGCGCAAGGCGGCGAAGACGTTGCCTTCGGCGGTTTCGTCCAGCCACACGTCGGGCACGATGCCGGTGGCCTGGATGGAGCGGCCCTTGGGCGTGTAGTAGCGCGCGGTGGTGATCTTCAAGGCCGTGTCTGGCGACAGCGGCCGCACCGTCTGCACCGAGCCCTTGCCAAAGGTCTGCGCGCCCATGATGGTGGCGCGCTTGTGGTCTTGCAGGGCGCCGGCGACGATTTCGCTGGCCGATGCCGAACCTTCGTTCACCAGCACCACCAGCGGCACCGTCTTCATGGCCGCGGGCAGACGTTTGAGCGGATCGGGCCCACCGCGGCGGGCGTAAAACTCGGGGCTGGCGCGAAAGCTGGAGCGTGCGTCCGAGGTCTGGCCGTTGGTGGTGACCACCACCACGTTGCTGGGCAAGAAGGCTGCGGACAGGGCCACCGCCGCGTCGAGCAGGCCGCCCGGGTCGTTGCGCAGGTCCACCACCAGACCCTTCAGGTTGGGGTCCTGCTTGTACAGCTCTTCGGCCTTCTTGACGAAGTCGTCGACCGTGCGGTCCTGGAACTGGCTGACGCGGATCCAGCCGTAGCCGGGCTCGACCATGCGCGCGCGCACGCTGACGGTGCGGATCTCTTCGCGCACCAGGGTGATGGGGAAGGTGCGCGACTCGGCCGGGCGGTAGATGGTGAGCGTGACCTTGGTGTTGGGTTCGCCGCGCATGCGCTTGACAGCCTGGTCGATGGTCAGGCCGCGCACGGTGGTCTCGTCGATGCGGGTGATGAGGTCGCCAGACTTCAGTCCGCCGCGAAAGGCCGGCGAGCCTTCGATGGGCGAGACCACCTTGGCCAGGCCGTCTTCCATGCCCATCTCGATGCCGATGCCGACAAACTTGCCGCCCATGCTCTCGCGCAGTTCCTTGGAACTCTTCTTGTCGAAGTACTGCGAATGTGGGTCCAGCCCCGCCACCATGCCGCTGATGGCGTCGTTGATGAGTTTTTTCTCGTCAACGGGCTCGACGTAGTCGTTCTTGATCATCCCGAACACCGCTGCCAGCTGCTGCAGTTCTTCCAGCGGCATGGGCGCCAGGCTGCTGCGCGCCACTGCCGTCACCTGCATGGTGGTGAGCGCCCCGGCCAGCGCACCCACGGCCAGCAGGCCGGCTACTTTCAGTTTGGCACCCATGGTGTTCGAGGCCTTTCGCGGTTCAGGAGTTGATGTTCAGTATAGGACTGGCCCGCTTTACGAGTGCGCCCACGCAGGAAAGTTGCACCTCCGGAACGTGTGGCTGTGCTCGGCGCGCCTGGCCTTGGCGGCAAAGGCTCGCCGATTCGTGCGGTCTACAGCCTTGGCGATGGTTCAAGCCGCGATGGCGGGCTCGCGCGGGAAGGTCACCACGTGGTCGACCTCGGCGCGGATGCCTATCCATTCGCCGACCTGGTGGTCGTGGTGCGACGGCACGTGCGCCATCAACTGTTCGCCGCTTTCCAGGCGCAGCGTGAGCAGGAACTCCGACCCGCGAAAGGCCTTGCGTTCGATGAGCGCACGCACGGGCGAGGCGTCGTCGTGCACGATGTCGTCGGCGCGCAGCAGCACGTCGCAGTCGCCGTGCGGGTAGGCCTCGGGCAGCGGGCAGCCCGCCACGTCGTTGATTTCGCCCACGGGGGTGTGCACACAGGGCCCGTGCGCGCAGGCCACGATCTGCGCCGGCGCAAACACGCCGTGGCCGATGAACTGCGCCACGAAGCGGCTGACCGGCCGGTGGTACAGGGTGTAGGCGTCGTCCCATTGCTCCAGGCGGCCCTGGTTCATCACGCCGATCACGTCGCCCACGGCGAAGGCTTCGAGCTGGTCGTGCGTGACCAGCAGCGCCGTGGTGCCGCTTTCCTTCAGGATCACGCGCACCTCTTGCGCCAGGCGCTCGCGCAGGTCCACGTCCAGGCTGGAGAAGGGCTCGTCCAGCAACAGCAAGCGCGGCCGCGGCGCCAGTGCGCGGGCCAGCGCCACGCGCTGCTGCTGGCCGCCCGACAACTGGTGCGGCGGCCGTTTGGCCGCGTGCGCCAGGCCCACCAGCTCCAACACCTGCTGGACGCGCGCGGTGCGCTCGGCACGCGGCAGGTGGTACACGCCAAAGGCCACGTTGTCCTGCACGCTCAGGTGGGGAAACAGCGCGTAGTCCTGAAACACCATGCCGATGCGCCGGTCTTCGGCCGCCACGTGCACGCCGCTGGCGGCGTCGGACAAGGTTTCATCAGCGATGGCCACCCGGCCGGCGCTGCAGCGTTCCAGCCCGGCCACGGCGCGCAGCAACGAGGTTTTGCCGCAGCCCGAGGGGCCGATCAGCACGCCGATCTGCCCGGCCGCCAGGCCCAGACTGACATCCTGCACGGCGTCGCGGCGGGCGGTGGAGCGGGCGTAACGCACGGCCACATGCTGCAGGCTGAGGAACATGGCGCCATCATAATCGCGTGCTGAATGAAAAGCGTTCGCATTTCGATTTCCCCCCTCCACGGCCTGTTGACGCCGGTGTGCCTGCTGTTGGCGCTGCCCGTGTGGGGCGTGCTGGGGTCCTGGTTCGCACTGGACGCGCCGGCCCTGGCCGTGCTGCGCCACCAGTTCAGCACCGTTTTGCCGGGCTACGCCCTGCAGTCGGCCCTGCTGGCCGGCGGCGTGGGCCTGGGCGTGGTGCTGCTGGGTTCGGCGCTGGCTGCGGCGGTGACGCTGTTCGACTTTCGCGGCCGGCGCACGCTGGAATGGGCGCTGCTGTTGCCGCTGGCCATGCCGGCCTATGTGCTGGCCTACGCCTGGACCGACGCCTTGCAGTACAGCGGCCCCTTGCAGACCGGCCTGCGCGCCAGCCTGGGCTGGCAGGGCGCGCTGTGGCCCGACGTGCGCAGCCTGCCCGGCGCCACCCTGCTGTTTGTGCTGTGCCTGTACCCCTACGTCTACCTGCTCACCCGCGCGGCCCTGGGTGAGCGCGCCGTGCAGATGATGGAAGCGGCGCGGCTGCTGGGCGCGCCGATGCGCCGTCGCGTGCTCGAAGTGGCCTTGCCCATGGCCCGCCCGGCCATCGCCGCCGGCGCCGCGCTGGCGCTGATGGAGACGCTGGCCGACTACGGCGTGGGCGCGTACTTTGGCCTGTCCACCCTGTCGACCGGCATCTACAAAGCCTGGCTGGTGATGGACGACCGGGTGGCCGCCGCGCAACTGGCGTCGGTGTTGCTGTTGGTCGTCGCCGCGCTGCTGATGGCCGAGCGCGCGGCCCAGCGCGGCCGACGCTTTGCTGCGGCGCGCGGCGCGGGTTCGCAGTCTGCCGAGGCCCGGCCCACGCCCTTGCATGGCGCCATGGCGGTGGGCGTGTTGTTGCTGTGCCTGCTGCCGGTGCTGCTGGGCTTTGTGCTGCCGGTGCTGTGGCTGGCGCGCATGCTGTGGCAGGAGGCCACGTTGTCTGAATTCGGCCTGCCGCTGGCGCGCTTTGCGCAATGGGCCTGGGCCAGCTTCAGCCTGGCTGCCATCGCCGCCTTGCTGGCCACGGCGCTGGCCCTGGCCTTGGGCTACGCCCTGCGCCAGGGCCACCACGTCGCGCTGCGGCCGGCCGCCCGCGTGCTGTCGCTGGGCTACGCCGTGCCCGGCGCGGTCATCGCCCTGGGCATCCTGGTGCCGGTGGGCTGGCTGCAATCGCGCTGGCCGCAGCTAGGGGCCGCCGCGCTGGTCACTGGCACGGCCTTCGGGCTGGTCTACGCCTACCTGGTGCGGTTTTCTGCCGTGGCGCTGCAATCGGTGGAAGCCGGCTATGCCCGCGTGCCGCTGTCCATCGACGATACCGCCCGCATGCTGGGCAGCCGGCCGCCGCGGGTGTTCGCGGCGCTGCACCTGCCACTGCTGCGGCGCTCGGCGCTGGCCGCGGCGCTGCTGGTGTTCGTCGACGTGATGAAGGAGCTGCCGGCCACGCTGGTGCTGCGGCCTTTTGGCAGCGACACGCTGGCCGTGGTGGCCTACAACTTTGCCCGCGACGAGCGTCTGGCTGAAGCGGCGCTGCCGTCGCTGGCCATCGTGCTGGTGGGGCTGCTGCCGGTGATCTTGCTCAGCCGGGCGCTGCGCCAGCCGAGCTGAGGCGCCGCGGCTGCGCCGCCTGCGCGTGGCTTGCGCGTCGATGACTGCCTTCAAGACACTGCCCTGGTGGCCGAAAACCCGTTGCGGCCTGGCCGCTCACGACAGACGGACACCGCCATGCTCGAGGTCTTGCAACCCTTCAAGGGCGAATTCAACAGCGCCATCGATGTCGCTCGCTGGGCCATGGTCAGGCGCCCTGAGCGTGCCTGCGACAGCGCGCTGAACGGCACCGCACGCCTTTGGCTGCGCAAGCTGCCCGCGCGGCGCAGGCCCTTGCGCCTGTGCGCCAGCTACCCGCGTGTGGCCAACCGCATTGCCTGGTGCTGGAGCGATGTTGAGCGCAGCAGCCAGCTGCTGGAAGACTTGTTGAACGACCGCCGTGGTGGCCGCCGCGGCTTTGGTGCCACCATCACCCGCGAACTGCATCGGCTGCAGGAGTTCAACGCCGTGCAGCGCGTCGAGCCCCGGCCCGACGGCCTGTGGCAGGCCGTGACGCGCCGCGTCGGCATGGGCTGATTCCGCGCGGCCCAGCGTGGGGCCTGCCTGTGAACGGTGTCGGAACGCGCGCCGACGACTTCACGCCGCCGCGCGGCATGACGCGCTGGGCTTGGGCCGTGAAAAAGACCGAGCGCAGATGCAAGGTGGCGGCTTCGGGCGGCCCCGAGGCAGCCAGCCACAAGTCCAGCGTGGGCGCATACAGCACGCTGCTGCTGGCCGGGTACAAGGAAGCCAGCTCGCCTTGCCCGATGCGCACAAAGGCACGCCCGTTATGGGCACTGATGACGAGTGCGCCCAGGCCGGCGCTGTGGTACTTGCCGGCCAGCGCCGTCAAGTTCTTTTTCGCGATGCGTGCCGGGTTGGCGACGGGCTCTGGGGTCGGCGCGCGGCCGGCCAGGGCATCGACCAGGTCGCGCGTGAGCCGGGCGCAATGCCAGGGCGCCAGTGTGCTGTTGCTGACATAGGCCACCACCTCGCGCCGCGTGCGGTCCCAGTAGATCTGGGCGAAGTATCCGTTGTAGGCGCCGGTGTAGTGGCAGCGCTGCTGCTCGGCGTCGCAGTACCAGCTGAGCCGGTTGAGCCGGTTGCCCATGCCGCTGTCCAGCAGGGCTTCGCGCAGGCCCGCTTGCAGCCGTTCGGGCGCCATCACGTGGCCACGGGCAAAGGCATCGCCCCAGCGTGCCCAGTCGCGCGCGCTGGCGTGCACGTTGGACGCACCTATGAACGCTTCGCCGTCAAAGGCGTCGGCCAGCTGCCACGACTTGCCCTTCAACTGGTAGCCCGGCGTGCGCGGCACGGGCCAGTCGGCGAACAGCGCGGGCCGTGCAAAGGTGCCGGCCATGCCCAGGGGGGCGAAGTAGCGCTGGCGCAGCAGCGTGGCCAGCTTCTGGCCGGTGACGCGTTCGGCGACCAGCCCGGCCAGATCGAAACCCAGGTTGGCGTACTCCACGCGCACACCGGGCGCAAAACCCGGCGCCGGTTTGCGCCGCGCCAACACGGCCAGCAGGTCGGTGGTGTCGCGCACCTGGCCGGGCTTGAAGTCGGCATCGAAGAAGTCGTAGTCCGGCAGCCCGCTGCGGTGCGACACCAGGTCGCGCACGGTGTGGCCGGCGTTCGGGTACTCGGGCAGATGCCGGGTGACGCGGTCGTCCAGACTCAGGCGGCCTTCAGCGACCAGCTCGTGCAGCAGTGCGGCGGTCATGGTCTTGGCCAGCGAGGCGCCGTCGCTGGGCGTGTCGGTGGTGTAGGGCCGATCGGGGTCGCGCTGCGCCAGCCCGATGGCGCGTTCGTAGACGACCGCGCCATCGCGCATCAAGACCACAGCGCCGTTGAAGTTGGCCTGGCTGGCGATGTCGTCCACCACACGATCGGCGCGTGCTGACAGCGTCGCTACGGCCGCGACGACAGGCGCCGCGCTCGTGAGCATCAACATCGCCAGCGCCGCGCTGCGCAGCGTGGCGACGAGCGGGGTTGCGGGGCGCAGGCACAACGTGGGCATCGTCGGTCTCCCGGAAACTGGGTGGTGAGCGTGTGGCGCACAGGCCAGGAATTGCGTCACGAACTTGGTCCTCAAGATTTTGTGCGCCGTGCCGGGTGCGAAAACGAACACGCATTTCAAATGCAATGATGGCGTCAAAAGATGCACCGTTCTTAACGACCATCCCACCAGCAGTTCGTTGCGTCAATCCAATGACATATCAAGCCACGCCGAGATCGAACTTGTTCGAATCTCCCGGGTCGCTCGGCGAGATAGGCCATGGTCCCCTTGGAGATGTGGGTCGAGCGGTTGTCCAGCACGACGCGGATGATGGCTGGCTTCGGGCAGCGGCCTGGTGCTCAGCGAAAGCGGCCAGCCCAAGGTGAGCAAGGGCGATGACACCAGCCTGCTTGGCGAGTCCTGAGCCCGCGGCCGAAGGCGTCAGGTGCGCGCCAGCGCACTGCGCAGTGGTCCCACCGACAGGAATCGAACCTGTATCTGGCGCTTAGGAGGCGCCCGTTCTATCCGTTGAACTACGGCGGGACGAGCACGGATTTTCTCACGCCACCCACGGGCGCCTCGTCCACCCGGTGCACCCAGATCACGTCGAGCGAGTTTTCAACGCCCGACTGCGCGCGCAGCGTGAAGCGCTGGGCGATGCGGTAGATGAGCTGCCAGGTGCCGGTGGTGGCGTTGACGCTGCGCTCGTAGCCCACGTACCAGCGCCGCGAGATGTGCTTGCCCAGGCTGATGACGGTGTCGCGTGTTTCGCCGTCGCCCTGGCGCAGCGAGACTTCGTCGATGCCCAGGTTGCGCAACAAGGTGTCCGTGGGGGCCTCGCCCTCGCCGGCCAGCAGGGCCAGCGCGGCGCGCTGCAGCAAGGCGGTGTCGGCGCGGCCCAGACCGTCGGGCGCGCGGCCCAGCAGCAGCCACGACAGCTTGTCGGTGTCGCTCATCTCGGGTTCTGAATAGAGCCGGATGCGCGGCGTGAGCACGTTGCCGGTGATGGCCACGCCGACCCGGTTGTCGGTGTTGGGGCGCAGCGCCAGCACGTCCAGCCGCGGGTTGTTGACGGCGCCGCTGAAGGCCAGGATGCCGCGCTCGATTTCCAGGTTCTGGCCATAGGCCTTGTAGGTGCCGCGCTCGGTGTTGACGGTGCCGGTCACGGCCAATTGCCCGCCCGGCGTGGTCACGCGCAGCTTGCCGGCCAGGGTGGTGTCCAGGCCGCGGCCGCGCACCTGCACCTTGTCGCCCAGGTCCACGTCCAGCCCGATGTTGATGTTGCGCCGGGCCCGCGGCGCACCCTGCGCGGCGGGGTCTGGCGTGTCGGCGCCGGCCTTGCGCACACTGACATCGTCGTCCAGCGTCGGCGCCTCGGTGTTGGAGGCGTCGACCAGGCCTTCGTCGATCTTGACTGCGCCGTCGAGCTTGAGCGCATCGGCCTGCAGCGACAGCTCGGCCTGGCCGCTGGCAATGAGCAGGCGGTCGACCCGGCCCAGCACACGGAAGCGCTCGGCCTTGGCCTGCAGCCGGGCGCTGGGCTTGGCGCCCAGCGTGGCGCCGCCGGTGATGGTCAAGCGGCCGTCGCCGCCGCGCAGGGTGAAGCGCTCCACCTGGGCCACGTCGCCATCCAGCCGGATGCGAACCTGGCCGTCGCTGACGTTCACACCCTGCAGCAGGTTGCGCACGGCCAGGCCGGTGCCGGTGATCTCGCCGGTGTACAGCGGTTCACCGAAGCGCCCGCTGACAGCGGCCGTGGTGCGCAGCTCGCCGGCCAGCCGCCAACCCGGCGGCACCCAGTTGTTCCAGATGCCGATGTCGGTCACACGCGCCTGGATGCTGCCTTCAATGGGCGCGTCGGGCGAGGGCCAGCGCCGTTGCGGCGCGGTGCGCGCGCGCAGGCTGCCGCGAATCTCGCCCAGGGTGCGGCCGCTGAACGACTGGTTCAAGCTCCACAGCCCGTCGTGCGCGGTCAGCAACAGCGTCAGCTCGGTCAGGCCCAGCAGCTGCACGCCCTCGCCACTGCTGAGGTGCAGGTCGCCGTCGACCCGTTCAAACACGACATCGGCGTCGAAGCGCTGGCGCGCCTTGATGTCCAAACGCGCCCGCAGTCGCAGGTCGCCCGACCAGCCCGCGCCGGGCTGCAGCCGCGCCAGCAGCGGCGCGGCGGCAAAGGCGTCCACATCGGCACGCAGCTCCAGCTCGGCCTGCTCGCCGCGCAGGTCGGCGCTCACCGCCGCCCAGCGCAGCACCGCGCTGTCGGCCAGCCGCAGCCGGCCTGGTTCGGCGCGCAGGCTGACCAGCTCACCCTGGTTGTCGAACTCGAGCTCGGCCTGCAGCTCGCGCGCTTCGGCCCACGCTGCTGTGACCGTGCCGGCTGCGGCCTTGCCGTCCCAGCCGCCCAGGGCCAGGCGGTCGATGCGCGCGCGCCAGCGGCCACCACCTCCGGGCTCGCCCAGCCAGGCGCCGCGCGCCTTGAGCTGGGCCTGGGTGCCGGACTGCACGGGCAGGCCCAGCAACTGCCCGGCCAGGTCGGAGGGCGCCGCCGGCGAGGTCGCGCTGAGCTCGATCAGGTGGTCGGCCAGTGTGCCGCTGAGATCGGCGCGCAGTTGCCCCGCGCGCTGGCGGCCCAGCTGCACGCCTGACAAGTCGACTTGCAGCGACAAGGTGCGTGCCGCATCGCCTTGCAACTGCCAGCGCGCTTGGCCGGTGGCCACGCTGAGTGCCCCCACCTGCAACTGCTGCACCGTCAGATCGCCTGAGGTGCGCATGTTTGGCCAGCGGCCCTCGGCCATCAGGCTGCCCTGGGCACTGCCATTGCGCGGCAGGGTTGCGGCCAAAGCTGGGCTCAGCGCGGCCAGCGGCGCCAGGTTGGCCAGCTTGTCGGCGCGAATCTGCGCCTGCCAGCGGTCACCGCTGCCGGTGCCGGCGGGGTTGCCCTGGGCGTCCACGACGATCTGGTTGCCGCCCAACAGCAGTTCGGCATGCAGCACCACGCCAGCCGGCGTGCCAGCGTTGTTGACCGTGCCGGCAAGCGGCAGCGACGGCGCCCGGCCCAGAGTCAGCTCGGCTTGCAAGGGCACGCCGGCCAGCACCGAGCGCTGCACGCGCAGTGTGCCGCGGCCGTCCACGGCCTGGGCCCGTGCCAGCGGCGTCAGGCCGGTGGCGGCGGCGGGCAGGCGCAGGTCGACCTGCCAGTCGCCGGACAAGCGGTGCGGACCCTTGCGCCAGGCCGTGCCCGGTTCGCCCGGCCACCAGGGCAGGGGGTCGAAGTCGGTCAATTGACCGCTACTTTGCAGCTGCCAGGCGCCGCGCGCCGCACGCTGCAGGTTCAATTGCAATGCGGCCGTGGCCGGGCCGCTGCTGGCGCGCACGTCGCGCAGTTGCAGGCCTTGGGCGTTGGCGCTGCCCTTCAAGGCCAGGTGCACCGGCTGGGGGCTGGTGGCCAGGCGGCCTTGCAGGTCCAGCGTCCAGTCGAGCTGGCGCGGCGGCGGGGCGGTCTGGGCCGCGGGGTCGGGCGAGGGCAGGCCCATGAGCTGCGCCGTCAATGGACCGCTGAGCGACATGTTGGCGGCGCGGCCGTCCAGGCGCTGCGGGTTGACATCGACCAGCCGGGTGTCGATGTCCAGGCCATGGTCGAGCCAGGTGGCGCGGCCACTCCAGCGGCCTGCGCTGCCGCGCGGCGCGTCAGCCAACCAGACCTCGAAGCGAGTCACCTCGACGCGGTTGCGGGTCTGCGGTTGGCCGCTGACTTCCAGCTCCAGCCGGCGCACCGGCAGGCGGCCTTCGTTCCAGCGCCCGGGGCTGGCGTTGTCCAGCGCCAACGTGGCGGCAATCGGCGCGTCGCGCGCCGAGCTGCGGATGTCGGCGGTGCCGTTCAGCTGGGTCTGCGGTGCACCGGGCAGCAGTGCCGCCAGGTCCAGCCCGGCCGTGCGCGCCGCGAGTGTGCCCAGGGGCCAGGCGGCCAGGGGCAGCAACTGGGCGCTCAAGTCCAGCACCGGTGCGGGTTGGCCGCCGCGTGGCACGCCGCGCAGGGTGGCGGTGGTGTCTAGCTGTTCCAGGGTACCGCTGGCACGCAGCACGGCGGCCCAGTCGGGCGCGGCGGCGTTGGCTTGTGGTGTCACGGTCAACTGCGCCACCACGGGCAGCGGCGCGGCGTTGCCGATCTGCGCGTGGCCCGCGACGACGCTGCCCTGCCAGCGCAGCGACAGCTGGTCCACGCTGTGGCGGCCACCGGCGCTGCCGTCGAGGCGGAAGTCCTTCAGCACCGCGTCGTGCGCGGGTGCCAGGCGGTCCAGCAGCAGCTCGTCCACACGCACTTCGGCCAAGTGCACGCGGGCCGCAAACTGCAGCTGCTTGATGCGCGGGGGCTGGTCGCTGGGCGCCGTGGTCACCACCACGCGCCGCGCACTGAGCAGTTCGCCATCCAGCCGCAGCCAGACGCCGCTGTCGGGCCGCCACTGCCAGTGCAAGCCGCGCGCCTGCAAGGACTCGATGACGACGCTGTTGCCGGCGCCCCAGCGCACCTGCAGGCGCTCGGCCTGCAGCGTGTCGCCCAGCAGGCCGCCTTGCAGGCCGCTGACCTGCACACCGGGCAGCTGCGCCACCAGCCAGCGGGCGCCGGCGGCGTCCAGCAACAACCAGCGCCCGGCCAGGGTGGCGACAGCCACCAACAGCGCCAGCAGCGCCAGCACCACGGCCAGCGGCAGCAGCAACCGCAGCCCTGCCGACACCGGTTTTGCCGGGGCGCTGGTGGTGGGCGGGGTGCTCGGGTCCATGGCCGGGCTCAGAACGTGACGCCCACGCTGAAGTGCATGCGCGACTGGCGCGTTTCGGGCGACCAGGCCCAGTCCAGGCGCAGCGGGCCCACGGGGCTGCGCCAGCGCACGCCCACACCCGCACCGGTGAAGGCCTTGTAGTCCTTGAAGTCGTTCACCGCGTTGCCGGCGTCGACGAACACCGCGCCCCACAGCGACGGCAGCCGCGTGCTGATGGGCGTGGCCAGTTCGATGCTGGTGGTCAACAGTGATTTGCCGCCGCCGACGACACCGCCCACCGCCGGCCCCAGGCTGTTCGGGGCGTAGCCGCGCACCGAGTCGTCACCACCGGCGCGGAACAGCTGCGACTGCGGCAGCACGGTGTCCTGGCGCGCCAGATAGACCTGCCCGGCTTCCAGCCTTGCCTGGGCATAAATGGAACCGCCCAGCGGCAGGTAGCCGGTCAGCCTGGCATAGCTGCGGCCGAAGTAGCCGGCGTCAGCGTTGCTGCCGTGCGAGCGCCCGGCGCCCAGTTGCAAGGCCAGCGACACGCCGCGCGTGGGCAGCAGCAGGCTGTCCAGGTCGCGCCAGGCCGCGTGGAAGTTGCCCGACACGGCGACGGCCTGCACCCGCGCGGCCGCGGTCTCGCGCTGTGATCGTTCGACCTCGGCGAAATACAGCCGCTCCACGCGCTGGGTGTCCTGCGTGCGGCCCAGGCGCACACGCTGGCTGAGAACGGTGTCGGAATCGGTCTTCAACCACTCCACCGAGCCGCCCAGCAAGTTGCGGTACAGCCCGGCGTTGGGGTGGGTGCTGATCTCGCCGTCCCAGGCCTGGCGCTTTTTGCCCCATTCGGCCTTGTTGCGCGCCGTTGCGGCGTAGCCGAAAACGCGCCGGTACACATGTTCCACCGAAGCGCGCGCCCCGGTGTCGGCGCTGAAGCCCAGGCCGAAGGTGTAGACCTGCAGCGCGGCCTCGCCCAGGCGCACCTGCACGCGTGCGGCGTCGGCACGCGCGGGGTCGGTGTCCAGCGTGACGGCGATGCTCTCAAACAGGCCGGACTTCTGCAACCGGTCTTGAAAGTCCAGGAGCAGTGTCTCGGTCACGGGCGTGCCCAGGCGCGTGGCGGCCAGGTTCATCACCGTGCTTTCGTCCTGCACTGTCAGGCCGTCGATGATGAGCCCGCCAAAGCGAAACAGCGGCCCGCTGTCGGCCACCAGAAACAGCCGCACCGTGTTGCGCTCGGGGTCGATCTCGGCGCCGGTGCCGCTCCATACCGCGGTGGCATACCCGGCCGCGCGCAGGCGCGCCAGTGCGGCCACCTTGGCGTCGGTCCACAAGGGGTTGCGAAACTCACTGCCAGTGGGCAGCGCCCAGCGTGCGCGTAGCTGATCCAAGGTCTTGCCGGCATGCCCGTCGCCGGCTTGGGCGTCGCTTTGCAGCGCGCCTTCGACCTCGATGGTGACCCGCGAGATGCGCGCGCGCGGACCCGGCTCCACCGTCAGCAGCACCACATCGGGCTGGCCGGCCGAACGCCCAGGCTCGCGCTGCAGCATGACGCGGGGGGCTACATAGCCCTCGGTGAGCAGCAACTGGCGCACCTGGGCCGGTGCGGCGTCGATCAGGCGCGACCACTCGCTGTCGTCCACTTCGTCGCGCGCGATGCGGCCCAGCCGCACCAGGTCGAGGTGGCGCTCCAGCAGCGCCTTCAGGTCGGACGGGGCGGCGATCTCGATGCGCACGCCCAGCGAGCCCGGCGCGGCGTCAGGCCGCGCTGCAGCCGGTGGCGTGCTGGCGGGTATCGCCTGCGGCGCAGCAGCGGGCAGCAGGGCGCAGCCAGCCTGCAGCAGCAGCGCCAGCGCGGCCGCTGCCAGGCGAGCGAAGCTCATTTGCTCAGCAGACGCATGGCACCCTCCAGCCCCGCCAGCGTCAGCGGGAACATGCGCTGGTTCATCAGCTGCTGCACGATGGCGATGCTCTGGCGGTACTGCCACACCCCTTGCGGCTCGGGGTTGATCCAGGCGAATTTCGGAAATGCATTCGTCAGCCGGCGCAGCCACTCCGCGCCGGGCTCTTCATTGTTGTATTCAACGCTGCCACCGGGCTGAAAGATTTCATACGGGCTCATGGTGGCGTCGCCCACGAAGATGAGCTTGTAGTCCTTGTTGTACTTGCGAATGATGTCTTGCGTAGAGAACTTCTCGCTGTAGCGGCGGCGGTTGTTCTTCCACATGAAGTCATAAACGCAGTTGTGGAAGTAATAGAACTCCAGGTGCTTGAACTCGCTCTTGGCGGCGCTGAAGATTTCTTCCACACGGTGGATGTGTTCGTCCATCGTGCCGCCCACGTCCATCAGCAGCAGCACCTTCACCTTGTTGTGGCGCTCGGGCACCATCTTGATGTCCAGCATGCCGGCGTTGGCGGCCGTGCAGTGGATGGTGTCGTCCAGGTCCAGCTCTCCGGCCGCGCCCTCGCGCGCGAAGCGACGCAGCCGGCGC
>JANOLY010000225.1:0-2671 GCA_031420055.1 Burkholderiales bacterium
GCCCCCCATGCCCTTCAGGATGCGCTCAGGCACGTTGCTGGCGTCGGCCTGGCCAACGGTCAGGCTGAAGTAGCCGGCAATCCGATGGTCTTCGGCCACGACATACGTCTTGGCCGACCCGCTGGCCTGTGCCTGCAGTGCATGGCGAATGAACCAGTCGTTCAGGCCGGGTTTGCCGCAGTCGAAGCCCTTGACGGGGTGATGCGCGCCAAGCGGCTGCGGCGCAGCCGCCATCACTTGGCCCAGGGCGCAGGGCGGGAGAACAAGTCTTTCAACCCTGGATTGTCTTGCTCGGGGCGATCGAACAGGTCAAGCAGGGCGTGCGCCTGCTGGCCTGACATGACGAACACGCGTTGATCCAGCAGGGTCTGCTCGGCGGCCTGAAACGCACTGTCGAGAATGAAGTCTGTCATGGACTTGTGCGAAACCTCGGCGGCGCGGCGCAGCACGGACTCTTGCTGCGGCGTGGTGCGCAAGCCAAGCCGGGCGGTTCTGGTGGCGGCTTTCATCGTCAATTCCTTGTTTCGTCTGTCCGTATGTTAGTACAAACGACGTACGTTAGAGATCAATCAGGCTCCTAGGCGCCCATTTAGACAGTTTGTACAATTTGTCCAAGATGGCTATGATTTGGCGATGCAACCCACACGTTCCATCACCTCTTCTGAAGCCAAAGCCAGCCTGGGCGAGCTCTTGGGTTCGCTGGCCACCGAGGGTTCGGTCGAGATCACCCGTAACGGGCGCAAAGTCGCCGTTCTGTCGGCGCCAGTGCAGCAAGAGTCCGCAGTCGAGGCTTCTCGAATGGCGGAGCTTGCGGGCTTGTATGCGGCAGGCAAGCTTGCCTGGAGAGAGATCGCAGCCGAGACGGGCGTTGCGTTCGGTGACTTGCTGCTCGAGCTCACCAGGCAGAACCTGCAGTTGCCGCGGGTGACGCCGGCCAAGCGGCCGGAGCAGGTTGCACTGCTCGGTGTCATTCTGCGGCGCGCGGCGCGGCGATGAAGCACTTCGCCCTCATCGTCACAGACTCCGGCCCGCTCATCACGCTTGGCGTCGCCAGCGCGCTGGATGCGCTGTTGTTGCCCAAGCTCCCTGTCATCGTCCCGGACATGGTGCGTTTCGAGGTCATCCGGGACATGAGCAAGCCCGGCGCCCAGGAGGTGGCAGACTGGATTCGCGCTCATGAAGGGCAAAGCCTGCGCGTGGCCAGCACGGAGGTATTCGAAGAGTTTCAGCTGCTCGCAGCCGCCCGGCCCGGCACAAGGACCGCTGGCCGCGGCGAACAAGCTGCGGCAGAAGTGCTGGGCAAGGAGCTTGCCAACAAGGACCACGGCGCCATCCTGCTGTACGAGGACAGCGACGTCCGCAAGCAGAACTTCCTGGTTCGCCTGCCCGACGAAGTGCTGGTGACTTCCACCTCCGAGTTCCTGTTTGGACTGGAGAGCGTGGATCTGTTGCCCAACGCGGCGGAAATTCTCCAAAGGGCGACCGCTACCCGAGGCAACGCGATTCTGAAGCGCAGCGTGGGCGGTACCGCCTCTGGAAAGGCCGAGACCTGGCCGGCGCGGATGGGCCGGGCTCGGCCATAGCGCCAGACTCACTTGCTGTGAACGCTGGTCAGAACCGCTCTCTTTCGCCGGTGAGGTGGCGGACTTGCGTGCTTGACGGCAAAGAAGAAGATGGCTATGTTCAGCTCTTAATTTGGAGCTAAATATGGAGATCATCCTGGCTGATATCGCGGTGAGCATGTCCGAGTTCAAAAGGAACCCGGCAGCCGTGCTCAGGGACGCCAATCAACGCCCTGTGGCGGTTCTGAACCACAACCGTGCGGCGTTCTACATGATCGAGCCCCGTTTGTTCGAGGCCATGATGGAAGAACTTGCCGATCAAGAGCTGTACCGCAAAGCAGCAAGTCGTTTGGCAGACAAGGCGCGAGCGGTCGAGGTGGACATTGACGACCTCTAAAGGCAAGGCGACGCACAAGTACAAGCTTCGTTTCATGCCTGAGGCCCTGGATGAGTGGCATCAGCTCGATGGCTCGGTCAAGACCAACCTGAAGAAGCTGCTCGCCAAACGTCTGGACAATCCACATGTGCCTGGCGGCGAACTTCATGGGCCGCTTGCCGGCTGCTACAAGATCAAGCTCCGTCAACAGGGCGCACGGCTGGTCTATTCAGTCGAAGACGACCATCTGCTGGTCACCGTCGTGGCGGTTGACAAGCGGGAAGATGGCGTGGTGTACGGGTCGGCCCTGGCGCGCCTGTCTGTGACGGCAGCAGCGCTGTCCAAGGCGCTGCGTGAAAAGCTCAAAGGGTGACAGCCGTGCTCACCCTACCGACGCCCATACCAGCCGCCACGCCAGCCGGGCCTTTGCCAAGCGCGCCGCCAACCTGCCCGGGTAGCTGCGCGCAAGCGTGAAGACGCCAGCGGCCAACGCACGAAGGGCGGCAGGGCCCCCGGCGTGCCGCTTCAGGCGGGCGGCCTGGGCCAGCCAGGCGGGCCGGCCGAGTTCGCTGGCTTCATAGGCCCAGCCGGCGCACATGGCACGCGCGATGCTCGCGCGGTCGGCGGGCAGCAGGGACTGGCCGGCGCCGGCGCGCAGTTGCAACAGGGCTTCCAGGTCGTGCAGCAATTCGGTCACGCAGCCGTGGTTGCCCATCACCTCCATGCGGTTCAG